>NZ_JAHHPQ010000491.1:0-4125 GCF_024606245.1 Endozoicomonas sp. SESOKO2 | reverse complement strand
GACCAATTTATTGCAACCGCAGTAGGACAGCCTTAAGTCCGACAGGCTGCTAGATCAAAGTAAACTCTTCTGAAATCAACTGGTCGAGCCGCTTTAACGCTTCATGTGCATGAAGACCGGAAAGCCTGATACCCAGAGTCTCACCGCAAACCAGCTCAAGGCCGAGCAGTTTGACCAGACTGCGGCCGTTGACATACTCACCATTCTTGCTGACATTGCGCACATATACACGGGTGTCATAGTGCGTAAGGGCGGCAATCATGGCACTGCCACATCTGGCATGTAAACCATTGATATTGTTAATGAGATACTCCCTGGTCAGCTCCCTGCTTCTAGTGCATGTGCGACTGACCCAGCCTCTTTCAGAGGTTTCTCTCCGGCTTTGATTTAAGTAAGCCTTTTGCCATTCACTGAGACTGCCAAGCCCCGGTAGAGGTTTGCCCTCCAGCGCATCGATAATTTTTTCAGGCTCATGGGTACGAGCCAGATAACGGCATAGAAGGCGATCATCCAGAACCCGGGTAAGCCCCCCCAGAATCCTGAGGTGCTCATGGCAGTGGGCCGCTACGCCAAAGGCCAGAAAAACGGGCTGATTCACTCCCCACTCAACGCCCTCAGGAAACTGAATGACCACCACACCCGTTTTTTTAATGGCATGGCGAGACTGAGGCATGCCGTGGGGTATGGCGATACCGTTGTCCAGAAAAGTGGAAGCCAGCGTCTCCCGGGCGTGAATGCCCGGAAGGTAGTCGGCTGAAACCAATCCGGTTTCCAACATTTTGCTGCCAGCCAACTGCAAAGCCTCGTGCTTGTTTTTAGCCTCCTGCTGCAAAAAGATCTGTGTTTTTTCGAGTTTTAACATCAGTGAACGAACCGCGCTAAATCGTCCCAGCCAACAAACTATAGCCGAAACGCAAGAAGGCATTTATAGCCAGTTATCCTTCGGGTCAGTGTTTTTATAGTTTATGCCCCTTACAAAGTAGACCGGGACGAGACAGAATTCACTACAGAAGGGCTGATCCTGACTTCAGGCTTGCTCAACCCCCACGAATTGCAGATCCGCCTGCCCTTCACTCTGATGGGAGTTAATGGCTAACTGCCCTTTAGCCAAGGCACGCTTTAACCAAAAATTGGCAAGCCAGGTACCCAAAAAAGGCACTCTCGCACTATGAACTTGAAGGGAAGGTTGACTGAGTTGGACTACATCCTCTTTCAGGGGAGCCTGAACCGATAAAGACAGATCAGATCCCACCAACCAACTCAACAGCAAAGGTAACTTGCCCAGAACCTTGAGAACAGGCGCTTTCAGGGCAAAGCTCACTTGCGGTGTGTGACCATTAACCCTTGCTTTCAACTGACTGACCCCCGGACAACGGCTTAGGTCGCCCATACGAATCTCTGTCTTGGACAGTACTGTTTTTTCACCGCCCTCCTGAAGTGCCCTGAACACTTGCTTCTTGCTTTCACCTTTACTCTCTGACAAGGCATCGCTATTAACTCCCGGGGTTTCAGAAGGAGGACTCGATGTTTGTTTTGATCTTTGAGGGAGCGAATTAACTCTAATATCACCTTCTTGATTGATGACTGGAGTCACCTCAACGTCTTTAGGTAAGGATGTCGGTTTAGCAGGACTCGATAAATCTTTCTGCTCATTAAAAGGAGAAGGAGCTTCCGGAGATCTTGAGACTGAGACTTGTTCAACGGTATTTTTGAGGGGTGCATCCACTAAAGCCGCAGGGTTCATCAAAGGTTCCGGTTCCCCCAGCAAGCCCAGACAAAGCAGGTTCATAAGCTGACTGGACGACTGAGGATTCATACCCATTTCTTCTTGAAACAGCTGACCCAGCTCGCCGACCTCAAGCTTCTGTCCCATAAGACGAGAGACGGCAAGAACCATCAACTCTTTATCTTCATCCGGTCGCTCTACAGCTTCAATCCGAACATCCCCGTCTGCCAAACGAGCCATACTGCCTATGTCGACAGAAAAGTAACTGGCCACATTAACAGGCTCATGGGCACCAAGAGAGCTGTAATGTTCAGAGGTACAAGCCTGATACTGTTTCCATAGCCGTTCCAGTGCCCGAAACTCAAGAGGAAAGTCCAGCAGCAGTATTTCATGGACAATCCTTCCCATGGGTGAACTCACTTTCAGAGAGACGTCTTTGAAGCTGGCCGGAAACGCTTCACAGGTATCAGACACTTCGTTGACCAGCCCCAGATTCAGGGAAACATCAGGCACTTTGATTTCAAGCACACCATCATCACCCAGGCTGAACCCGGAAAGCTTGAGAGAAGCGGACGATAATTCGGCATGGGAAGTGTCTGTGAAGTCAATGCGCTGCTCGCTGAAATGAATCGATTCAGACGCTGACTGGCCTGACGTTTGCCTTCTGGTAATCCCTCTTAAGGTATGAAAGAGCTTCAGGGCATTTTGGTAAGACTGGACAGATTTTCCGGCATTGGCCTCTCGATACACAACAGCCGCCGTATGATTTTTCTGAGCCGATAGCGCCTCTTTCTTCTTCTGCAACACATTTCGGGATCGCTTCAGGTCTGTCCGGTATTCCGCCAGTATGGCCTGACAGGCTTTTTTCGTCTTACTTTCCTTGATCTTTGGAAGATCCTCTTTCAACATCTTTATCGATTTTTCTCTTACCTGACACAGGGCTGCAAAACTTTCGGCTTTCACAGTATCGCCAGCTTCTTTAACTCTGGACTCTTTAAGGCTATGGGCACCCAGTTCTTTTTTCCAGGTTGTCACAAGCGGAGAGAATAATCGGATGATCCCTTCTCCCATTGCTTCAGTGAACAGATCTGACTTCACTTCCCCCCCAGCCATTTCCAGACCATCAACCGAACACTGAATGATGTCGCCCAGCCGCCTTTGCGCAGCCAGTCCGGATGTTTCTGCAGACAGGGAGTTCAATGCTTCGGAAACTTTTTTATAGGCGCTAAAAATCTCTGTCTTTCTACAAGTCAATAATTTGTTCAAGGGTTCAGCAAGAGGTTCACCAATGCGAACCCGGCAGCTCCCCTTCATCTTGATGGGGCCAACTGCTTTGCTTTCCCCCTCAGAAAAACAATGGGCAGAGAGCTCCGGCACTTCCAGCTCAAGATAACCCTTCTCAAAACAGAAACGCCCGACATTGACCACCAGATTTTTAACCTGAAAATCATAACGGTCAGGATCGGTCACTTTGATATCGCCCAGACGCATTTCAAACACCTTGCCCTGGTGCTTCTTTTTCTGGCTTTTATTAAAAACATCTTTCAGTAGCATGAGGGCTTCAATGCCGGTTGAGATATTCTCTTCCAACACTTTCATATTCAGAGACTGTTGACTTTTACTGGCAGACAGACTCTGTTCATAAGATTGCACCTGCTCAACGGTTTTTCTTAAATGAGCCCTCTTGATAACCAGCTGCTCGTGTTTTGTGAGCTGCTTTGCTATCAGATCACCGTATTCGCCTATCTGTTCAGGAGTCAGAAGCTCGACACTTTCGCGCAAAGTTTGCAGTCTCCCCTCAATAGGCTTCAAACCTTCCTCAAGCTTTTTAATATCTCGATGGATTATTGTCTGGTTTTCCAGCTGTCTATTGATTAAATCGCGAACTTCTTTCTGACTGTTGCTGGCAACCGATGCAATCGCAGAGCTGAAGAAAGACAGAAAACTGGACGACAGTGAACTGAGTGCACGGGTCAACAGACCGGGTTTAACGGGAACCGCCTCAATCCCCCTTTCAGCCAGTGACCGGAAGGGTTTGTGTTCTGAGCGAGACACTATCTGCTTGCGGGTAATCTCTTTCTTGTGAACCCCCTGGACTTCATTGGGCAAGTCTGAAGATGGAGCCAGATGTGGGAGCTTCCTGCCCGTTCCTTCGCTTCCTAATTTCATTATTTTGCGTTTCCTATCGCCTCGTACAAAAGTGTAACACGCTCGAACTCAACGCAACGACTTTATTGCAGCGAGCTTGCACGGGTTCGCCAAGGCACACCTACCGTCTCACCTTTCATAAGCGCACAATATTTTGCTATCCAAAAATTTCACTCCTGAGCTATCTGGTCCCATGCTCCCCGGCGTCAATAAAAGACAATGGTCAAATCCACGGGCGGTAGCGTCAATTT
>NZ_JAHHPQ010000055.1:0-11434 GCF_024606245.1 Endozoicomonas sp. SESOKO2 | reverse complement strand
CGTAATATTGTTCAATTATTATATTGCATTTTCTGCTTTCCTTGTTTTTTGAGAAGCGAGACGATTAATCAAGACATTCCAGAGCAGGAAGCGAGAATAAGGGCGCTGGAAGCAGCAACGCCAAACCATTTGCCAGAACATGTAAGCATCGATAGCCGCTCTATAACCCATATAGCTTTGACCGATAATATTCGAAGGCTTTTATCGTCAAGCACAGAAGCTGTAGACGATGATATCTATATATTTGACCTGTTCCTGAGCAATCCGGAAACACAAAAATTGATAAAAGCACATCTAAACTCTGAGACCTACAAGACGCATGAATTTATTATAATACCCGGGTTATTCAATACAGCCAGACTTGCTGAGATTGTCGTAAAAGAGCAAAGTAGTGAAAACGACAGTGAAGGTGACGATGACCTGAAACCAACAAATTTTTTAACATTAATCTTTCGTGGCGGACCTGTTGTGCGATACCACCTCAAGAAATTACCCACCAATGACATTCAGGTATTAGCGGTTTCGGTTAGCTCTGATTCTTATATCCTGTCATTTGTTATTGATAATTATGATGCTTTAGCTAACCAACCTATGACAACTTATTATTCATCGGAAGAACCATTATTCTTCGTCGAACCCTGTCATTGTAGAGGAGCATGTAACTGTGCTAACTCAAGAAATAATCATACAGATGAGTCAGATTATCAGAATGACAACATGAATGAGAACATGAGTGACAGCATCACTGATAGTGTGTTTTTTACTCTGGAGCAGTCAAAATGAGTACAAGGTTGTAAAAACCTCAAAAAAAATAGTGAGATGAGCTGCACGTGCTATTCTCAGCTGCCAATGTCTGAAGATTGATATTAGTAACAAATAGGTAGTTAACATTGAAAACAAACGTCAGGTTAATCATTTTACTCTTGCTTTGCTTGCTATCATCTTATTCAAACTCAAATGACCTGCACTTTACATGGAAGCTGGAGCATTTGGGGCGATCAGTACTCAGTGGTACAGCCACATCATCCACTCATTCCAGTCACAGTGAGGGTACAAGAAAATGCTATTGGGATGACCCCACCAGATGTTTTAGTTATATTTCCGGGGATCGTTTTGTCACTTACGGACTGACCTCTTCCGCTAATATAGAGTTTAATCAGCATAACACGGCCAATCGTGTGCCAATTTTTTTTCGTGACTTATTAGGAAATGGCCAACATAACTTTCAGCATCGTTTCCATATTCGTTACACATTAAGAGGTAAAACGAAAACAACAGCACGTAATATTATCCAAATGTTAAGCTTTTTTAATACGCCTTTTATTTCGACTAGCAGTATGTTTTTTCAAAACTTACCAAAGAATGAAGAAAGGGTGAAAACGCTGGAAGCAGCAACGCCAGAGAGTTTGCCAGAACATGTAAGTATCGTTGGCCGCTCTGTATCTCGATCTTATATAGCCGTGACCGATAATGATCAAAAGCTGTTATCGTCAAATACAAAAGCAATAGACCATGATACCCATATATTCGACCTTTTCCTGAATACTCCAGAAACACGACAATGGATAATAGATCAGCTACTAAACTCTCTGACCTACAGGACGTTTAAGCTGATAATTCCTGAGTTATTCAATACGGCCAGGCCCGCTAATATTCTTGTACAACAGCAAAGCATTGAAGATGATAGTGTAAACCTGCAACCGTCTCATTTTTTATCATTATATTTTCAAAAAGGAACTGTCGTACAATATCACCTCAGGAAATCACCCGACAATGACATTCAGGTATTAGCGATTTCGGTTAGCTCTAAATTTTATACCCTGACATTCACCATCGATCATTATGATGCTTCCGCTAAAGCTAACCAACCTCCTCCACATTTTGCACAATTCCCGGGAACAGGAAACTGTTACTGTGGTGGAGCATGTAATTGTGCCACCTTAAGAAATAATAATACCGGAGCCACTCTTGCAGAGCTGGAAGCAGCGTGTCACTGGCCGGAAGTGGAAAACACGCTCACCATGAAGGATGCTCGTGAAATATTACGCTCGATGGTATCACAATACAAGGATGGCGATTTCAATATGGAGTTGCACCGCTCCTCGCGGCTGAAACGCGAAGACAAGCCCACTAAGAAGAAAATTCACGTCTTATTACCAGACTCCCGGGAAACCGAAGACGAGGATGGCAATTTCAATATGGATGCGTTCCGAACCACCTACACCCTGTTTAATGAACAAGAAATGCCCCAAGAGGAAGAAGAGAATGAAATGCATAGATACCCGGAATGTCAAGACGCGGATGACGAGTTTAATGTGAAGCAGTAATGAACATCAGGTTATGCTACGTTCACATTTCTCAGGGAGAATCGTCTTGCCGCTAATCAAGAGAAAACCCTATCCACGGGTTGAGAAGTTTATGAGACATAAATCAACAGCATTGCTAAGAGCTATCATTGTAAGCTGATAGATAACTCCGTCGTTGGGAATAGTGATGGGCTTAGACCGACGACAATTATATAAAGACGGGTAAAAGCAACGATACCTTAACAAAAAAACCAAACACTTCTCTTTTTTTTAAACATTCAGGTACGGTTAGTTATCGTTAGAACTCCAGAAAGTTTTTTCACATAAGTCATTTGAACTATTCTTAACTGCCAATATCTAAAATTTTACTAATGATAAACAGGTAGTTAAAAGTGAAAACAAACGTCAGTTTTATTGTTTTATTCCTGCTTTGCTTACTATCATCTCATTCAAACTCAAAAGAGTTACAGTTTAACTGGAAGCTGGAAAATCATGGCCATTTAACACTCACTGGTACAGCCACATCATCCACTTCCAGCGAGTATAGTGATGGTGTAAGAATGCGTAATTATGATGACTCCGATCAACTGGACTCTGTTGATACCGGGCGTGATTGCGACCATTATGACGTATTTTCTAAAACTCAAATACATTTTAACCAGACTAATACTAGTAATAATGTACCAGATTTCTTTTATAGCTTATTTGGCAACGGCCTTAATGACCTTAAACATACCGTCCGAACTCGTTACACACTAAGAGGTCAAACGACAACAACAACATGCAGTCTTTCAGAATTATTATGTTGCATTTTCTGTAAACCTTGTTCAGTAGCATACGAGCTACATTCACATGACTTGGAAAATCAGCAAGAAAGGGTGAGAGCACTGCAGGCAGCAACACCAAGCAATTTTCCAGAACATCGAACTATCGATAGACGCATTATGACTCATAGAGCTAGAACAAATAATCTTCAAACACTTTTTTTGTTAAGTAGAGAAGCTCTCGATGATGACACCCATATAGTTGAGCTTTTCCTGAATACTTCACAAGCACAAAAATGGATAATAGGTCAGCTAAACCGATCAACCAACCAGAGGTTAAAATTGATAATACCTGAGTTATCCCATGAAGCTTTACCGGCTGTCATTCTTGTGCAAGGTCGAAATGACAGAAGTCATAGTGAAAGCCTGCAACCATCACATTTTGTATCATTCATTTTCACTAATGGGATTAAAGTACAATACCACCTTAATCAAGTATCCGACGAAGATATTCAGGTATTGGCGATTGCGGTTAGCGCTCATGGTTACACACTGACGATGGTGGTTAATAATTACGATGTTATAGCTCACCAACCCCCTCCACATTATTCAGAATTAGTAAAAACCTGTGATTGTGACGGCGCATGTAATTGTGCTAGCTCAAGAGAAAATGAAACCGATGTCTCAGGTTATCAGAGTGATACCCCTAGTAATTATGTGCTCTTTGGACTGGAGCACTCAAACTGAACATCAGGTTAAGCTAATTCCTCTCATTCATATTTCTCAGACTTGGTAGTCCTTAAGCTAATCAAGATGAAATCTGATTCTCAGGAGAAGAAAATCTTGAGACTTCAGTCAAGGATCATTTGTAAGAACCGGTATGGTCAACGGTTAAT
Source organism: Endozoicomonas sp. SESOKO2 (assembly GCF_024606245.1). NCBI lineage: Bacteria > Pseudomonadati > Pseudomonadota > Gammaproteobacteria > Oceanospirillales > Endozoicomonadaceae > Endozoicomonas > Endozoicomonas sp. SESOKO2. The sequence continues at coordinate 7,468 of NZ_JAHHPQ010000055.1, read as the reverse complement.
AAGCTCCGTTGTCTTGAATAGTGACAGTCAAAGACCGATGACCAAAATAAAGACTGGTAACTATACCTTAACAAAAAAAATCCATACAACTCTCTGTTTTTAAACTACTTTGATTAGTTCACAACTAATGACAAAACTGTAATATAAAAACTGTGAGGTTTTCGTTGAATAAACCATTTCCTTCTTTCTCAAACGCATTAACCCCTTCTTTGTTTCTGGCTGTTTCGTTTTCCATGTCGATGAGCTCCTATGGGTTACCAGTGGACACCTTGTGTGAAGAGTATGGAGAGCGTTTCAATCAGGCTAACTCACCCTCCAGTCTTGGCGGTGCCTATGGCGAATGGATTGATAATAAATGCAATATTACTGTTCTTCCCTTAAGTGAACATAACAAAAAAGTTTCTCTTGTCGATGTCAGACTCCCCATTGTTTTGAAACCCTCTCCGGTGTCAGACTCAGGCGTTTCCATAACGCAGGAACATCAAAAACAAAAGGAGATAGATGTCTCATTTATTTCACCATCAAACATTGAACCCACCTCCCACAAAGGCAAGTATTATCCGATCTATTCTCCCCGTGCCGGCGATGATGATTATTCTGATGGCTTAACATCGAAGAATCCTACCTTAATGGCATCTCCGGGGTATGAAGAAGAGGTTCTATTGGAACTGCCGGGCGATGTCATTATCGAAGAGGGTTTCATTATTGACCGCTCTCAACTCAAACCCACCATCAGTGGCTGCTTCCATTCGGGTCTTGCACTGTTTGGCAAAATGATTTCTGGCGACGTCTCAGGTGTTGGCTTTTCAGATATGGGTCTTCCAGCTTGTACCGGATTGTATTTGGGTGCAGCTGACTTCACAGTCCCTGACAACAAGATCCGACAAGCGCATAAAAATAAAGCCAGCTCAGGAGGAAGCAATGGAAGCGCTGGCGCCAAAAGTAAGAATAATGGCAATGGCCATAGAGGTGGTAGTCATGGACGCGGTGGAAAAAGCAGCAAAAATGGCAAAGGCGCTGGTGCCAGTGGTGGAGCCGGTGGCGGACAGGACCCCTTTCAAGGAGGTAAAGGCCCTAAGTTTATGATGGAACCGGATTTTAAGGCGTTAGTTGATGCCATAAGAAAACTTGCCAGCCTGAAAACGGAGAAGGGGTTTGATCGATCATCAAGCTCGGTTAAATCACTCGCTGGACAAATTAGAAGCGGTATCAAAAATTTGTCAGATGATCAGAGAGAATACATTTATACAAATTCCATCTATCAATCCATCACCCACCTGTTATGAGCAGCTAACCAGTTGGTTTCACAAATCTGGACGGTGGTTTTTTTCCATCCTGCTGCGCTCCAGTTCTGGCTACGTAAATAAGGCCAGGCTCAGTCATTGTAACTGGGATGAGTGCCTTGGTGGATGACAAAACCCACTCACCAGAATGTGCGTACCCAACTGGCCAGATACTCAAGATTTGTGTTTTTCTGAGGCACTCTTCAATGGACGATATTGTTGAGTGCTTTTGATGAAAGAACCAACGCTCAGTCATGTCAGTGACTTGAACATCACCTCAAAAAAGCTTTAAAACAAAGGATTTATGTTTAAATTCATGGCAGGATATCAGACAAGAAGCAACAACAAGAGTCTGACATTATGGAAAAGATAATTACCACAGACCGATTAATCCTCAGGGCTTTCACTCCGCAAGACGCTGGCCAGGTAGAAATACTCGCTGGAGAAGAGCAGGTAGCCAGACTGACCGAAAACATACCCCACCCCTACCCTGATGGCCTGGCAGAAGAATGGATTAAGGATAATGAAAGCCTGAGAGAAAAAAACAATGCTTTCGTCTATGCCATCACACTGAAATCATCAGACACACTGCTGGGAGCCATTGGGTTGACTAACACCACCCACACACAAGCTGAATTGGGCTATTGGCTGGGACTGCCCTACTGGGGGCAGGGGTATTGCTCTGAAGCCGGACAATCACTCATCAGCCATGCCTTTGAGCAGCTGCCATTCAACCAGATCCGCGCCAGAGCACTCACTAAGAACGTAAAGTCCGAGCGGGTACTCTTGAGACTCGGTTTTCGATCCACCTCGGAAATTCTTGAAAAAGTAAAAGAAGATATGGATACCGTAAAATATTATGTTCTGGATCGAAATCATTCAGGTTAAGTCGCCGGAAGTGGTCAGGATCAAGATTGTCACTCCGCAAGCGACGGATCACCGCATCCACTTTCCAGTTTCAACAACCATTCGGCAGTAAAAGAATTATTTATGGAAATAAAACTAGACGACCTGCAGGGCCAGGAAATTGCTTATCTTCTCCAGGAGCATATGGATGATATGCACACTCAGTCACCGGCAGAAAGCGTTCATGCTCTGGGTATTGAGGCGTTGCGCTCGCCAGATATTACCTTCTGGTCCGTCTGGATAAACCGCAGTCTGGCCGGTTGTGGCGCCTTGAAAGCCCTCTCGCCCCATGAAGGTGAAATCAAGTCCATGAAGACCTCATCCGGCTTTCTCAGAAGGGGTGTGGCTTCGGCTCTCTTGAAAAATATTCTCAGTGAAGCGGAACGAAGACAGTATAAAACCGTGTACCTGGAGACAGGCTCCATGGACCACTTCAAACCAGCCTGTGAGCTTTATGAGCGCTTTGGTTTTGAGCCCTGTTCACCTTTTGGAAATTATCAGGAAGACCCCAACAGCCTTTTCTTTTCAAAAAAACTGTAATCCCATATCGCCGGGTATTACCTGACGCTATCGCCCATGAGTATGAAGATGAAGCTTTGCCTAAAGTCCACACTGAAGTGCTACGGCTCAACCCTCTTTTATTGACAGTGCCTGATAAAATCGATCGCTATCTGCATAATAAGCTGCCATAAAAGACGGGCATAATTAGCCTTCTATACTGAAAATGTTTGTTTCTAAAACATAATAAGGACGGCTCTACAGGGACTGAACCATGGCCACCAGCGTTGAAAACTGCCTGAACACACTCCGACAGGACCTCCTCCGGGAAACTATTCCGACAAGCCGGCAGCCGCCCGAACCTGAAGACAAGCCTCGCTGGCTCGGGAGGCGCATGGTCAGAAAGGTAAAGGACTTCGGTCTTAAACTGGCTGACATGCTCAGGGGCCGTGGCTGGCTCAGCGATAAAAAGATCAATGAGCGGGAAATTCACGAATGCCGCTGGGCCCGGAGCGTTGCCGGGGCAGGACTGGTTGACCAGCATTTGATTCCTGTTAAAGTCCCGGAACAGGAGCTTGTCGAGCGCACTCAACTAGCCCGGGAACTCTGGCAAAAAGACCCGTACAGTTTTGCCCTCTGGTGCATTGAAAACGATCAACCTTTCCCTGAACACTTTCTGGTGGCAGAACTCATCCCCTGGCAGATGGAACAATTTGCCAGCCTGGGCCTTAATCGCAATGATGCGGCTCGCATGTCCCTGCGCCTGAGTGTTGCAGTGAAGCTAATGAATCCCCCTGAAGCCAATGATCAAGGGGAAAGCCTGACGGTATTGCCGACAGATAGCCCGGATGAGATTGAAAGAAAGGGGCGTTATCACGAAATTCTTCCCAATCAGAATCATGACCGGGAATCGGCCGATCGGTATATGGACAGTTTTATAGGCCACTATTCCCCCCGCGAGCAAATCGAACTCTTGAAAGCCTGCCGGGATGAACTGGCGACCAACCCTGACAGTCATCGACTGTCCGAGCTCAGCTTACTCAGAAAAGTGATCAGTGATCGTCAAAAACAAGAGACCGCGCAATTTCTCAGCCAGCGACAAGGCAACGATGACAACCTGATCGACTTCGATACAGAACTGGACGAGAGAGGGCGTCCAAAAAAACCGTCATGACCATAGAATTTCCCGGCTAAACAACGCGCCCGCCATCCATTTGAATCACGCGGTCCATGCGCTCCAGCATGGCCTTTTTATGGGTAATCATAATGACGGTTTTATCCCGGTATGCGTCCAGAATCTGATTCATCAAATGATCCTCACTGATCGGGTCAAGCCCCTCACTGGCTTCATCCATAATCAACACTTCACCCTTTTTCAAAAGTGCCCGGGCTATCGCGAGCCTGCGCTGCTCTCCTCCGGAAAGAGCAACCCCACCCTGCCCCAGCCATAGATCGAGCAAGTTATGGTCACCTTCAGCCGCTGCCAGACGATCCAGACCTACCGCCTTGACCGTTTCCAAAAGTTCACTGTCCTGCGCTTCGGGTCGGGCCATTTTCAGATTTTGCCTGAGCGTCGAACTGAACACGTGGGTTTGCTGGGGAATCACCGTTAACAACTGATAGAGTGAAGCCTCGGAATAGTCATTAATGGCAATGCCACCCACCTCGATTCTGCCTTCAAACCCCGTGAGCTGTCGGGTGAGGATTCGGATCAGTGTTGACTTGCCACAACCCGTTTTACCCAGTAATGCCAGATGCTGACCTGCTGGAATATCAAGACTGATGCCATCCAGAATCATCGGACCCTCTGTCTTACTGACCGCTGCGGCTGGATATTGGAAATAGACATCCAGAAAAGCAATCTGGCCTTTGAAGGCATCCGGTAGGGTTTTATCTCCAAATTCAATGGCTTCTTCTTCAAGGATTTCGGTCAGCCTCGAAGCGGCCAGTTGGGTGTTGCCAAGAAACTGGAAAGCACCCGGCAAAGGCATCAATGCTTCAAAAGCTGCCAACACCGCAAAAACCGACATAACCATAACGGGCCCGGAAATAACACCCTGCTGATATTCTCCTGCGGCAAGATACAGCATGATGACCGCTGAAATGCCAGCCCCGGCCAACATCAACGCACCACCCAGCCCTTCCAGTCTCGACATTTTTTTTTGGGTATGGTGCAGATGTTGCTCAGTAGCGTCGGTACGTTCTCTCATCCTGACTTCTGAACCATAAATTCTGGATTCAGCCATGCCCTGTAGATAGTCCAGGACTTTTTGTCTCAGCTCCCCCATCAGCTTGCCCTGTTGCCGACCACTCTTGTAACCGAGGCGATAGAACATCAGGGGTAGCACGATCAGCCAGACGCCCATCAGCAGTATCGCCCCCCGGCCCAGTACAGGACTGAAGAAACTCAGTCCAAGGGAAAGCAGAATAACAACCAGCACCGCAGCAGTGACCGGACTGAACAGTCTCAGATAAAGCTGATCCAGAGCATCAACGTCCGCCACAAGACGGTTCAGCAACTCAGCTTTTCGATAGCGCTTCAACTGAGTCATAGAAAGTGGAAGCAGTTTCTCGAAGAACCAGCTTCTCAGCCAGGCCAACAGCTTGAAGGTAGCATCGTGACTCACCAATCGTTCAAAGTATCGGGCAGCAGTACGACCGATCGAAAAACCTCGAACCCCCGCACCGGGAGAGAAGAAGTCAAACGTCTGAGCGGTCACAACCGTCAGACCCGCCAGAGCCGTTGCCGTGATAAACCAGCCAGACAAAGCCAACAGCCCAAGACTGAACAGCAAGGTCGCCAGAGCCAGTAACATACCCACAGACAGAGCACCCCAGTGCCTGCGATAAAGCTTTAAATAAGGCAGCAAATCACTCATTATCAAGACTCCCTGCTAAACCAGCCACAAAGGCTTGCACCACCGCAGACTCCCGTTTGAGAACACCTGGTTCACCATCGGCGACCAACTGCCCGTTTTCAAGCATCAACACTCTGTCCATCGAATCAATTTGCTTGAGCCGATGAGTGACAGTGATCACCGTACATTCCGGATCAATGGCTTCCAGAGCATCCAGAACGAGGCGCTCATTGTAGGCGTCCAGACTGGCTGTTGGCTCATCCAGAATTAACAGTTTCACCGGCTCAGCGATGGCTCTTGCCAACGCTATTCGCTGTGCCTGCCCTACAGAAAGGTTACCCCCCTGTTCTTGCAGCAGAGCGTTCAGCCCCCCTGGTAACTGTTCGACAATCTCCATAGCCTGAGCCTTTGCCAGAGCCCGATTGACCTGAGACTCATCCAGATCACGACCTAATGAAACATTTTCATAGACCGTGCCATGGATAATCATGGGTTGTTGCCCCAACCAGGCGATTCTTTTACGCCAGTTATCCATTGAAAAGCTGGAGAGGTCTTCTCCGGCGACCCTGATTTTGCCCTGATAGTTCCAGAATCCCATCAGGGTGTTAACCAGCGTCGACTTACCTGCCCCGCTGGGACCAATGATGGCCACCCGTTCGCCGGCCGCAATGTCAAAAGAGACTTCCTTGAGTAATGCTCTGCCTTCGACACTACCCTGAACCGTCAGACGCTCTGCATTGAGTGAAACCGGCGTCTCCATGGCCAACGAACCCTTGCCCTGATGCACCCTGGACTCTTCGCGTTCAAGCGTCTCAAGGATAAGTTCTGCTGCACCTACTGCTTTTGATTTAGCGTGATAATGCGTTCCCAGATCACGCAGAGGTTGATAAAACTCAGGTGCCAACAACAGCAGGAATAAACCGGAATAGAGGCTAACCCCGGCACCATAACTGCCAAAATTGAGATAGCCCAGAAAACTCATTCCCAGGTAAACGGCGAGAATGGCAATGGAAACAGACGCAAAAAACTCCAGCACCGTGGAAGATAAAAAGGCCAGTCGCAGAACCTGCATGGTTTTATGTCGAAAATCTTCACTGGCCGTTTTCAGAGACTCGTGCTCATGGCGGGTGCGCTGGAACAGCCTTAACGTTTCCATCCCCTGCAAACGATCCAGAAAGAAGCCTCCCAGTCGGTTCAAGGCCCGAAAATTCCGTCGATTCGCCTCAGCGGCCTTGATTCCTACCAATGCCATAAACACTGGAATCAAAGGGGCTGTCCCCAAGAAAATCAGACCGGCAGTCCAGTTCATTGGAAAGGCCACGATCAAAATGACCAAAGGAATTAATACCGCCAGAGCCATCTGTGGAATGTAGCGAGCAACAAACTCCTGTAGCTCTTCCACCTGCTCTACCACCATAGTCGACCAGCTGCCTGCAGGCTGCTCAGCAATCACCAGAGGGCCCAGAGCTTTTAGCTTGTTGAGAATGGCTCCACGAATGACTTCCCTGACAACCAACCCGGAAAGTAACAGAATACCCTAAAAAATTCTGGCGATTGCTTACGGGGTCTTCATTTGCTGCTCCTGCTGCTCTCAAGGCAGCACTGTTTGCGAATCTGCCATTGAGAGCTTGTCACTACTAGTCCCTGAACCGTACAACAAACCACGCAGCCCAATTGAATACGTGTCAGGAATCAGTAATAAAACGACATATGTCAATTATTTGGTGGTCATTCTTTAGCTTTTTTTGCTGGAGTATTTTCACTGCCGGCTGACTTTTGGACAGCGGCGAGGATGCCTCTGAGCATATTCAGCTCCTTGGCTTCAGGTCTGGCTCGGTTGAACAGGCGACGAAGACGGGTCATTACCAGGCCCGGGTGCTGTTTGATGATAAAGTTAATCTTGTTCAGCGTCTCTTCCAGGTG
>NZ_JAHHPQ010000490.1:0-2955 GCF_024606245.1 Endozoicomonas sp. SESOKO2 | reverse complement strand
TTACCTTGTTTTTGACTGCATATTATATCTTTAGCAGCACCAGGAAAACTGTAAAGGAAGAGGGTGTTGTAGTCAGCTCCTGAAGTATCATTGGTATAAGGCAGTATATGTAATCCTCGTGTAATCGTTCGAGATGGGGGAGACTCACCCTGCTTGTCGAGAACAGATGTTAACGGGTTGGCCTTGGATGTTTCCTTACAGATTCGTGGAATCAGCTTTGTGATATCTCGAGACGGGTGTTGGCTGACGCGTTGTGTATAGTGAACCGCATAAACCGGACAGCTAGCGCCAAGCTAAGTTCTAACGTCCGGTATAACTTTAGCACTTTAGTGTTGTCGTACACTTTTTTAGCGTGATCATAAAGGTTGGATGGGCAACCTGCTCAACACTCCTTAGCAGTTTTCCTTATCTCATTACTCGTTTAATTAGGTTATCATCTCGTCTTAACTACGCGTGCGGTGGCTGAAGCAAGTGTCGAAATATTTTTCGTCCAGCACTTGTGTTGACTTTAAGTTTTGTGCTTAGTAGAATTCCGCGTCCTCTTTTGTCCAGGTGGCATTGCTCACCGGACTTAGTTCTTTATTGATAGATGGTTACAACAAGATGAGTCAAGCTCAGCAGATTCGCATTCGTTTGAAGGCTTTTGATCATCGTCTGATTGACCAGTCCACGCAGGAAATTGTTGATACTGCGAAGCGAACTGGTGCTCAGGTGCGTGGTCCGATCCCTCTGCCAACCCGAAAAGAACGTTTTACGGTTCTGATCTCTCCTCACGTAAACAAAGATGCGCGTGATCAGTATGAGATTCGTACTCATAAACGTCTTCTCGACATTATTGAGCCCACCGAAAAGACCGTTGATGCGCTGATGAAGCTAGACTTGGCAGCTGGCGTTGAAGTGCAAATCAGTCTCGGTTAATTGCGGCACGGGCAGCCATTCAGTGTGCACAAAACTTTTGTGTAACGCTCTGGAATGAGCGGCCAGAGTGGGTGAAAGCCCCGTACACGAGAGAGGTTGAAATGACTATTGGATTAGTCGGTAAGAAGTGCGGTATGACCCGTATCTTCACAGAAGACGGTGCTTCTGTGCCAGTCACTGTAATTGAGGTTGATCCTAACCGTATCACTCAGGTTAAAAGCCTGGATGTTGACGGGTACAACGCAATTCAGGTGACTACTGGTGCTAAAAAAAGCAGCCGTGTTCGCAAGCCAGAGGCTGGTCACTTTGCGAAAGCAAAGGTAGAGGCTGGTCATGGTCTTTGGGAATTCCGTGTTGACGATTCTGGTTCTTACGAGCTGGGTCAGTTGATCGGAGTTGACCTGTTCGAGCAGGGTCAGAAAGTAGACGTAACTGGTCAGTCCAAAGGTAAGGGCTTCCAGGGTGGTGTAAAGCGTTGGAACTTCCATATGCAGGACGCTACACACGGTAACTCTCTGTCTCACCGTGCTCCTGGTTCCATCGGTCAGTGTCAGACCCCGGGTCGTGTCTTCAAGGGTAAGAAGATGGCTGGACACATGGGTGCTGAGAAAGTGACTGTTCAGTCCCTGGAAATCGTTCGCATTGATGCTGAACGTAACCTGCTGCTGATAAAGGGTGCAGTACCTGGTGCAACTGGTGCTGACGTTATCGTTAAAGCTGCAGTTAAAGCGCGCGCCTGAGGGGATTAGACGATGGAATTGAATGTAACAGGTGCTGGTACGGTTCAAGTCTCTGACGTGACCTTCGGTACTGAATTCAACGAAAGCCTGGTTCACCAGACTGTCGTTGCTTTCATGGCCGGTGCTCGTCAAGGTACCCGTGCTCAGAAAACCCGCAGCGAAGTAAGCGGCGGTGGACGCAAACCCTGGCGTCAAAAAGGTACTGGCCGTGCACGCGCCGGTACAATCCGTAGCCCACTGTGGCGCGGGGGCGGCAAGTCTTTTGCTGCTAAACCACAGGATCACGCTCAAAAACTGAACAAGAAAATGTATCGTGGTGCTCTGCGTTCTATCTTGTCTGAGCTGGTTCGTCAGGAGCGTCTGGTGGTGGTTGAAAGCCTCGGTGCTGAAACGCCAAAGACCAAACTGATGGTAGCCAAGCTGAAAGAGCTGAATGTCGAGCGCGGTCTGATTGTTTCTGATGAAGTGGATCAGAACCTGTATCTGGCTACACGCAACATTCCCCATGTGGATGCACGTGACGTACAAGGCGTTGACCCTGTCAGCCTGATCGCTCATGAGAAAGTCGTGATGACTGTTGCAGCCATCAAGAAATTCGAGGAGATGCTGGGATGAACCAGGAACGTATTTATAAAGTTCTGCTTGGTCCGCACATTTCCGAGAAGGCGACAGTGGTGGCTGAAGAGCATGGCCAGTACGTCTTCAAGGTAGCCAAGGACGCAACCAAGCTTGAAATCAAAAAAGCGGTAGAGCAACTGTTCGAAGTCAGCGTTGATGCTGTTCGTACAGCGGTTGTTAAAGGTAAGACCAAACGTACTCGTTTCGGTATGGGCAAGCGCTCAGACTGGAAAAAAGCGTACGTCAGTCTGGCGCAGGGTCAAGAGATTGACTTTGCCGACGCGGAATAAGGAGTTACAGGATGGCCGTAATTAAGTGCAAGCCGACTTCTCCGGGTCGTCGCTTTGTCGTCAAGGTGGTAAACCCTGACCTCCACAAGGGTCGCCCTCACGCGCCTCTGGTGGAAAAGAAAAGCAAGTCTGGTGGTCGTAACAACGCTGGTCGCATCACTACCCGTCATCGCGGTGGTGGTCACAAGCAGCACTACCGTATCGTAGACTTTCGTCGCAACAAAGATGGCATTCCGGCTATCGTTGAGCGTCTGGAATACGATCCGAATCGTACCGCTCACATCGCCCTGCTGAAGTACATGGACGGTGAGCGTCGTTACATTATTGCACCTAAAGGTGTGAAAGCCGGTGACTTTGATGATGTCGCCGATGTGGGCGTAGCGGCGATG
>NZ_JAHHPQ010000489.1:0-2112 GCF_024606245.1 Endozoicomonas sp. SESOKO2 | reverse complement strand
GCAAGCTGCTACCCTGTCATCCCAGGGAGTCTGAGCGACAAGCGCTACTGCGGGCTGCTGAGAGCGGACGTCTGGCGTTTAGGCGAATTAAATTGCCTGAAGAAAAAGATTACTTTTCGGGTAAGGGAGCACCAAGACCTTTCACCCTCGCCCTGCCGGGGGAGATGATGCCCACCGAGCCTTTGTTAAAAGGGCTTGGTAAATGGATGGTAGGCATTGTCAATCCCCAATGCCTGTACGTCTACAAACGTGATGCATGGACCAGGATGCTGCAAGAGCCTGACGTAACTCCGGATAAACTGAGAGTAAAATTACTGTCTGATCTGCAATCACTGCACGATAAAGGTCGTGAGCATGCCGATCAGGTCATCTGGAAAGTTTATCCTGATCATTTCACCTCGGGACATCTGCAAGTCGATGGAACCTTTAGTTCACCAAAATTGAAACGCCACAATGGAAACCGCTTAGTTTGTTTTGATTACCCGGAACTGCTGCTCAACCGTTATAGCAAAGAAGACATCACATGCTTATGTATTTACAACGATGCACAGAGAAATATTGCCGATATCTTGCAGGACAAGCGTCAGTGTGAAAAGGAATTGCAGCTCAAACCATTGCCTCTGGTCGTTTATTGCCACCGCACGGGTTCTGTGCAGGTCTATTTTGATGATGAGCTGGACAGTAAACGCCTGGCCAGAAATGAGCGTTCTCTGGATGATTATGCGTTTTCACAGGGCATAGCCCCGGACCATTTCAGAGCCCTGCTAAATCTGCTGCCAATGTCTTTGCGGGCAGAGGCACTGGGCTCAAAATTAAACGTCTCACCGAATGTTATGAGCACATTGCAACAGGCCATCGAGCTGGTGAGTGATCCCTGTTGTTACAGTTACGAGAAACTTTTGAAATTAAAACAAAGTGGCTTGCCCATTCACCAGCGTTTTTTTCACAAAGGAAACGTTCAATCATTGCTTGAAATGTTGATGACTTCCGAAATGATCAGAATCGATCAGCCAGAGCACGATCAAACTCGACATCAGGAGAAAGAAGCTTGTCGCTTACTTCAGCTGCTTCTGCAGAGCGGGGCAAGTCTGGGAGGGGGGATTCATATAATCGACGCCATGGATGATTACATGGTTCGGGCAATACCAGCAGGCATAATCAATCATATTGTAGCTGCCTTCGCACCACTTGAGTGCCTGACCCTGAAACATCTCGCGAAAATACCTTTTACCGGTTGCCCGGGAAGCGTTGTAGAATTTCACCGAATTTGTCAGGGTCACAGTCCAGAACAACTAGAGCAATGTATAAAAGAGGTACTATTTAGTGTGCGCTTTTATCATCCTTCCCTCGACATGATCAAGTCCCGCTTACTGGCCATCTTTCGTTACAGTTCTAACCTGGACAGTGAGTTTCTGCATAGGTCTGAAGATAGTCTGGACTGGTTTTACCCCAGAGGTAAGAAGGTTATTGAGGATTTTTCTGCGGTTGATTATATCCAATGGGTTGAAAAACTCTGGCAGCAACGGGAAACGCATCCCCTCTACCAGAATTGGCCAGAACTTGTCCAGCAAGCTCAACGTGAAATCAAGGACCTGAGACAATCTCTGGGTCTGGGCAATTCTCACGACCAGGCAACACCATCGGCAGCCGAAACACCAGAGGCATTACAGTTTGTGGAGGATGCCTTCAGCAAACCGCCGGTCTTGCCTGAAAATGTCGGCGATAATGAAAAAACCATCCTGAAAGTACTGCAGCATTATTACCGCCGTCCGGGACCGGAGCGGGTGATCCAGAGCCTTGGCAGACAGACCGTGCCAACCGTGTGGAAACCGCTGCACAGCTGCAGTCATGTCCTGCGGGCCAGGAATAATGGTCACTGGTACATGAAATTACTGGAGGAATTTGGGCAGTGTTACCTGAGCCCGAAAGAAAAAGAACTCCTGACGCTGGCGATTATCTACCATGACGCAGCGGCCGAAGACGTCGACAAATCAGCGGAAGAAACGAGATCAGCTTATTACTTCAAACGGGACCTGGCCGGGCACTACCCTGAAGCACTGCTGGATGATGTAGCACTGGCGATGGTCAGCAAGGAAAATGATGTCAATGGTG
>NZ_JAHHPQ010000054.1:0-9585 GCF_024606245.1 Endozoicomonas sp. SESOKO2 | reverse complement strand
GCCTGGTGTGGAATTTGAACCTTTGATCTGACTGGGCCTTTACAGTGTTTGTCCCGGAAACGTGAGGTTGACTCTGACTCAATTGGAATGATCCTGTCGTTGTTTGTTGTTTCTCTGAAGTCTCCAATGGGGGAATGAACTGGGTAAGCGCAAGGGAAATTCCGGCTTCTTCGGGAAGGCTACGTGGAACGATTAACCCATTTATGGCCGAAACACCGCCAGCAGTGGCAGGAAAATTCACACCATCATTGGCCAGGCCGGGAGCGCCAGTTGTATTGAACGCCCCTGCGCCCATGAAATGTGGAGCGCTTACAGAATCAGAATAATTCATGCATCTAAAACAGTACCCATTGGCCAAGTGGGGACATGAGCTTTGTTCAGAGTCCGGTGGCCATTCAGCGGGCAATCTGCCATGAGATGACGGCCGGAATTGACAAACACCATGACACGGATTTACGAAACAATTAAACGCCAGAGAATGCAGGCGTTTATAAGGATCTCCGTTACCGCCGCCAGTGCCAGAATAAAAGGAGCTGATGCAAAAGCCTGCGGGGCGGGTGGTGGCTTCGGGAGTTTGTTGGCCCGATGATTCTGATGGTTGGTATGATGATCGGTCAGATCCGGAGCCATACATCATAGTGATGGTCGCAAACGGATAATCCTGACTGGCCTCTTCTTGTCCAACCGGATTAAGCGACGATGAACCGGGGTTCCAACGGCTTTTTAAAAGCCAGATGATCGCGACAGCCGCTTCTGCAGTCAACCATGAGTATGGGGTGTTACTTAAAGGAGTCACTTTGATGGTCAGTGTCCGTTCGTAAGCAGCCAGCAGTTGAGTGGCATAAAGCGATTGCCACGCAATCGATTCGATCATGGTCGTTTTCACCCTGTAACCCCAAGATCTGCGCGGTGTGTCATCGGGCGATGAATCTGGTTCTGTGAAGCCGTTTGGGTCGAAAATGTCTGACGGGGTTCCCGCAGGTTTTATAGAAAAACTCTGGTTTGGAAAAATTCTATCCTGTTCAAGCTCGATAATATAACGTTCTGTCAACCTTTCGGCCTGACAGACGACAGACAATGTCGGCAACAGCAGCGCCGCAAAGAGTGAGTGTTTAATAATTCCAGCCCTGCGTTCCGATTGATAAGGACGAAGGATAGATCAAGAAAATAAGCGTGCTTTTCTGTCAAAGATTTTCTGTCAAAAACCAAAGGGGTCCCCGGGCAAATCATGGGCTCATTTCATATTGGAGAAGACTAAACCTGCCTCCTTGATTTACAGCGTCTACAATTATCGGTTTAAAGTAAATACAGGATTTGGAAAACACTCGCTATGACAAAACTACTGCTCGTACCCACAACAATAATACTGTGCAGCCTGCTAACAAGCTGTGTCACTGAGCCGATGGCTGAGGAAGATAGCTTCTATGACCATGAGCGCCCTGCCCCGGTATTGACAGAGGAAGAATCAGCCATCAGCCGCCAGAACCGCATCAATGCCAACCAATATCGGATGAAACACGGCCGGGGGGGCGACTACCAGCCCTCTCCCGGGCAGCCGGGCAAGCCCTCCTGGAAAATGACTTTTCCCTACAATGAACCGATCATTATAGAAACCGAATCACAATCACAATAACAGGAACGAAATGATGAAAATGGAGCGAAAGAGAGAGAAAATGCTGCCCGGTCTGTCAACTGGACAGCAAATTTGAATTCGGCGTTCAAGCGAGTTCAACTGGCAGGTGCAATTCGTAGCTGGATAACACCATTATCCTTGATTTTCACGTCACGAACTTCAGCCTGATAGTCCGATTGGGCCACATCGCCCGAAAGGGTAATACGAGCGACGACATCCAGACTTTCTGCATCTGACAGACTGCTGGCCCCCATCATCATGGCGGCATTATCATCCAGTATTACCTCTTTGGGAAGGTCACTCACCTTCAGAGGAATAGCAGCAATAGGGGGCTTTTTAACACCACTCTCACGGGCAAACACGATAACTCTGGCCTGAGCTGGAAGGTCACTGAGTTCGGGAGCCAATTCGACATTGATCCTCAATTCTGCAACCGCCTCACCCATCAGCTTACGTGCTTTGGTGATACCCACAGACAATGACTGTCGTGCAGTCATATCATTTTCAATAGAGAGTGCTTTGGTCCAGGCCTGCACAGCCTGTTTGTAATCTTCCCGTTCGAAAGCATCAATGCCCTTGAGCCCTAATGCCGTAGTATTGCTTTCGTCCTTGCTCAGAGCATCCTGATAGAGGCCACGAACTTCGCCATTAACCTGGTTACGGTTGGCCAGGAACAGTACCTGAGCCAGTTGAGCCGCTGCCTGAGGACTGCCTTCCGAGACCGTGTAGAGTGTCTTATAGGCGTCAATCGCCTTATCCACTTCCCCCTTTGCGATATAGCGGCCCGCCAGCAGATACCAGGCCTGAGCATTATCCGGTCGCTTGTCGCGCCAGGCTTCCAGCGCAGAGATCATCTCTTCATGAGAAGCATCCGGATTCATCATCATCCCAGTCACAGACAGCTCGGTCTGAGCTCCCAGATGCAGGTAGACCGGTACGGCCATAGTTGGAATCAGGAGGGCCAGGAATAAAGCAAGACCTTTGCTGCTACTGCTTGTGTAACTGAGTGTTTCTTCCTTATCAGTCACATCTTCCAGTAGTTTTTTTTTCAGCTCAGTGCGAATCAGTTCGGCATCCTCTGGCGTTACCAAACCCTGGTCCCGCTGCTTTGTCAGATCCGCTTCCTGCTCTCTGAAATAAGCGATGTTGGAAGCCTTGTCTGAAACATCCTGATCAGAACTGCGTCGACTGCGAAACCACAAAGGCAGCATGACCAGAGCCATACCAGTGAGAGTTAATATTGTGGCGATTATCCAGAACTGCGTCATTTATCTTTACCACCCAGTATCTTGTCAAGCTCGGCTTTGTTCTGCTCGTCCAGCCCTTCAACTTCGGTCTCCGGACGATGCTCTTTAAGGATTCTGAACAGTATAAAAATGCCCAGAAGCAGCAGAATCAGAGGGCCAAACCAGAGCATAATGGTGCGGGCATCCATTCTGGGTTTATAGAGTACAAAATCACCGTACCTATCCAGCATGAACTGGATAACAGTGTCATCATCCGCCTTTTCCTCAACGATCATACGGTGCACTTGACGACGCAGATCTTGCGCAACAGGCGCATTGGAATCAGCAATGGACTGATTCTGGCACTGAGGGCAGCGCAGCTGTTCGTTCAAACGGAAAAACTGTTCCTGCTGCCGGGGAGAGTCAAACTGATAGTTTTCAATGACCCCGGCATGGGCGCTCAAACTGACTAACAGCACAGCGAGCCCCATCAGCATGGAGACGCTTACAGATTCCAGCAGTGATGAGCGCCTGAAAAAAAAGTCGAGAGTCATTGCACTAACTCCTTTTGCAGGGCATCGTAAAGGGGCTTGAGATCTTTCTTCCAGACCCGGTCATCAAGGATCCCGATGTGCTTGTAACGAATCACACCGTGCTTGTCGATCAGGAAGGTTTCCGGTGCGCCATAGACCCCCAGATCAAGACCCAACCTGCCATCCTTATCAACAATATTGAAAAGGTAAGGGTCTTCCAGACGATCCAGCCATTCCAAAGCCCCCTGACGCTCATCCTTGTAGTTGACGCCAACAATATTGATGCCTTCGCGGGCAAGTTTCATCAGGTAGGGGTGCTCCACCTTACAGGCCGGACACCACGAGCCCCAGACATTAAGCAACAGAATCCTGCCTTTCAATGCTTCTTCAGTAACGGTCTCTGCGGGCTGCTGCAATTTTTTCAGGCTGAATTCAGGAACCGGCTTGTCCAGCAGCATAGAAGGCAGTTCATTTTTATCTTCCATGAACAAACCGATGTAGAGCAGAACACAGAAAGTCAAAAAGAAAGCTAACGGTAAAAACAGTTTCCAACGCTTCACGCCTGACCTCCTGTGGTGACGGTTGCATCTTTCCCTGAATCCAGGGAGGGCCCGGGATTACCCGCCAATGCAGCTTTTTTCCCGCTCAGGGCGACTTTCTTCTTGAGACGGACACGATAACGCTTGTCCGAAATGGCCAGCAAACCACCCAGAGCCATGAAGATAGAGCCTAGCCAGATGAAACGAATATAAGGCTTAACGTAGAGCCGAACAGCCCAGCTATCGTCACCCAGAGGCTCTCCCAGGGCTACATAAAGATCACGGGTCAGGCCCGAATCAATGGCAGCCTCTGTCATCGGCATACCCTGAACGGTATAGACACGCTTTTCGGGATTAAGGACAGCAATCTGCTGCTTATCTTTAAAGACCTTCACAGTACCGAAGTCAGAAACATAGTTAGGGCCCTGGCGCTGATTCACACCATCAAAACGAAAGACGTACTCACCCACCCGGGCTGTGTCGCCCGGATTCATACGCAGATCTTTCTGAACGCTGTAACCAGAGGTCAGAGCCACCCCTATAAAGGTCACTGCCAGTCCCAGGTGGGCCAGTTGCATACCATAATAGGCAGGTTTGAGCTTTCTCATTCCTTTCAGAAGGCCGATGTTTCGGGTTTTGTTGCGAACATCCTTACCGATGGTTAATACCATCCAGAGCACGAGTCCAATCGCCAGGGCTTCACTGACCAGGAAGCGGTCACCGTATAAGAAACTGAAGATGATGCCACCGACAACAGAAACGACCAATATCCAGCGCACCTGCTGCTTCAACCAGCTGAGAGAACCTTTTTTCCAGTTCAGCAGGATACCGATACCCAGACAGGCAGCCAGCAGCATGGAGAGTGGAACAAACAGCAGATTAAAGTAGGGAGGGCCAACAGAAATCATGCCCAGATCCAAAGAGTCAAGGAGTAGTGGGAACATAGTACCCAGCAGTACCGTGGCACAACTGGTCACCAGAATAATGTTATTGAGTAGCAACAAGGTTTCGCGCGATAGCAGTGAGAAACTGATTTTACTTCTCACTTCCGGTGCCCTGAATGCAAACAGGGTCAGGGAAGCCCCCACAACCACCAGCAGATAGCCGAGAATGAAGAGACCACGCTCAGGATCGTTGGCAAAGGCGTGAACAGAGGTCAGCACACCGGAACGAACCAGAAAGGTACCAAACAGACTCAGGGAGAATGTGGTGATAGCCAGCAGCAGTGTCCAGCTCTTGAACAGTCCGCGTTTTTCAGTCACCGCCAGAGAGTGAATAAGGGCCGTACCGGTCAGCCAGGGCATCAGGGAAGCATTTTCCACAGGGTCCCAGAACCACCAGCCACCCCAGCCCAGCTCGTAGTAAGCCCACCAGCTTCCCAGGGAAATGCCGGCAGTCAGGAAGCACCATGCCACAGTTGTCCAGGGACGAGCCCATCGAGCCCAGGCGCTGTCAAGCTGTCCACCGAGCAGGGCCGCAATAGCAAAAGCAAAGGCTACAGCAAAACCTACATACCCCATGTAAAGCATGGGTGGATGAACAATCATACCCAGATCCTGCAGTAGCGGATTCAAGTCAGAACCTTGAACAGGGGGGAATGGCAGAATACGAGCAAATGGGTTAGAAGTCAGCAGAATAAACAACAGAAAGCCAACGCTGATCATACCCATGACCGACAGAACTCTCGCAGACAGTTCCGGCGGCAATTTGTTGCTGCGCAGGGCAACCACCTGTCCCCAGCCCGTAAGAGTCAGAATCCAGAGCAGCAGAGAGCCTTCATGACCGCCCCAAACCGCAGTCACCTTGTAGTAAACAGGCAGCAGGGAGCTTGAATTGCTGGCAACGTACTGAACAGAGAAGTCATCCGAGACAAAAGCGAACACCAGACACATGAACGATAACAGGACAAAAACAAACTGCCCTGAAGCCAGCGTTTTACCAGTGGCCATCCAGTTCAGTCGACCATTGTAGCTACCCAGCAACGGAATAATGCTTTGCAGCAGTGCCAGACAGGTGGCCAGTATGAGGGCAAACAACCCCAGTTCAGGATTCATGACTGGCTCTCCGATGGTTGAGGCTGAGGGTTCTCTAAAGACTGTTGATTCTCTTTCTGGTACGACGGGGCGCCATTAGATTTATCTGACGGATTGCCTGACTTCGTACCATGAGCCTTGTCGATGGCCTTCTGTACTTCCGGAGGCATATAGTTTTCATCATGCTTGGCCAATAGCTCCTCGGCTACAAAACGACGGTTTTCATCCAGTTTTCCGGTTCCGACAATGCCCTGACCTTCTTTGAAAAGGTCCGGCAGGATTCCGGTATATTCCACTTCCACTTCACCATCGCCATCACTGATTCGGAAAGTGGCTTTCAGGCTATTCGGATCACGTTTGACCGTACCCGGAACCACGATACCGCCACCCCGGATCCTCTGACCAACGGGCGCTTCGCCAGTGGCCATCTGGGCTGGTGAGAAGTAATGGTTGATGTTTTCCTTCAGGGCAAACAGAGCAAGGGCCACAGCAATACCGACGCCGGCTACCAATAAAAGGATCAATAATAAGCGTTGTCTGCGAACCGGATTCATTCCACTTCCCCCTCCCGGGCACCCTGAGCTTTAATGTTGACGCTATCTTCCTGCTGACGGGCTATTGTTAGTTTTTGCTCTCTGTCAGCCCCGGAGCGTTGATTTCTGTTCCCGTTTGAGCTTTTACTGAGGCTGAGGCTCTTATCAACGCCAAGGTTCCAACCTCTGGATTGGCTGCTGCGCACCTGACGCTGAATCTGGGACACAATCCGCTCTCTGAACCGCAATGGGGAAACTATGTTGTAGACAATGATCAGTAGCCCCATGCCATAAGCTGACCACACATAAACACCGTGACCACCCATGTGTATCAAACTGGCCAGATTTTCAAAATACATAGTCATCAATTCTCCTGTCTGGCCAATACGGTCTTGTGAACCCATTTAGTTCGGCGCTCACGGTCCAGTATTTCGGTTCGCAAACGGAGAATAAGGACGACGGTAAAAAACAGATAAAAAGCCGCAATACTGATCAGCAGAGGCCAAAGCATCTCAGGTGCCATGGACGGCTTCTCGGTTAACTTGAGCGTGGCGCCCTGGTGCAGGGTATTCCACCACTGAACAGAAAATTTGATGATAGGGATATTAATCACCCCAACCAGAGTCAGGATGGCGCAGGCTTTGGCCGAGGTATTGGTGTTTCTCATGGCGCCTCGAAGGGCGATGACCCCCATATAGAGGAACAGCAGAATCAGCATAGAGGTCAGTCTGGCATCCCAGACCCACCAGGTTCCCCAGGTCGGTTTACCCCAGATGGCACCTGTTATCAGAGCCAACAGGCAGAAAGAAGCCCCGATGGGTGCACAACACTTGAGTGCCATATCAGCCAGTTTCATTTTCCACACCAGAGTGACGATACCTGCAAAGGCCATCATCACGTAGATAGCGGATGCCAGAAAGGCGGTAGGAACGTGGATAAATATGATCCGGTAACTATTACCCTGCAGATAGTCCGGTGGCGCAAATACCAGGCCCCAGATCAAGCCGGTTGCCATTAACAGGGCTGCCACAATGGCCAACCAGGGCAACCATTTGCCACTGATCTCGTAAAACCATTTGGGCGAGCCCAGTTTGTGAAAAAAAGTCCAGTTCATTTTTTACTCTACCGTGACTGGTTCCTGTTGCTCAGTCTGCAACTATTCTCAGTGATGCGGCTATCGCCAGAGGCGCCAGACACAATCCAAATATCAGCAATGCTGCCATCCACAATAAGTGCCCTGAATAGGACATACCCTCCACTGCCGTCTGAACGGCACCTGTCCCGAAAATCAAAACAGGAATATATAAAGGTAAAGAGAGCAATGTCAGTAGTATTCCTCCCCTCTGAACACGCACTGTCAGCGCAGCACCAATAGCTCCGGCGAGACTCATCAGGGGTGTTCCCACCAGCAGACTCAGTATTAATGCAGGGAAAGCCTGTGTCGGTAAATGCAACATCAAGGCCAGTAAGGGGGCCATAACAATCAGTGCCACACCGGTCGTCAGCCAATGCGCAGAAATTTTAGCCAACACCAGTAAAGGCAATGGGTGGGGCGACAATAATAGCTGATCCAGTGAGCCGTCTTCCTGGTCACTTCTGAACAGGGAGTCGAGGGAGAGAAGGACTGCCAGCAAAGCACCTATCCAGACAATGCCCCCGGCTAACTGAGACAAAAGTTCTTTTTCAGGGGCGATACCCAGAGGAAACAGACTGGCGACCATCAGATAAAAGGCCACCGGATTCAAGGTCTGCCCCGGTGTCCGAAAGGCCAGTGTAAGGTCTCGTTTAACCATTCCCAGAAATGCCCGGCCACCCCGTAATGAAGTGTCACTCATAACCAGGCCCCTGACTCTTCATGACCGGTCTCTTCATCTGAAGCGGCATATGCCTCCAGAGGCAGCTTTGTGACCCGGTCAGAGAGCTTTGACAAACTCTGATGGCTGGTCATTACCACAGCACCGTTTTTTTTGACATGCCGGGCCAGCAGTTGTTCAAGCCAGGCCACTCCCTCCATATCAATCGCCGTAAAGGGCTCATCGAGAATCCAGAGCGGCGTGGCTGACAACGAAAGGTCTGCCAGAGCCACCCGTCTGTGCTGCCCTGCCGAAAGCTGCCCACAGGGAATCTCTTCATAGCCAGCAAGGTTCACTTGCTCCAGCGCCGAAAAAATCGACGGTTCCGGGTAACGTTCGTTACGAAGGTTTGAGCGCCAGAGAATATTCTCAATCGGAGTGAGTTCAGTTTTAACGGCAGGCTTGTGACCAAAGTAAAATGTCGACAACCTAAATTCCGCATAGATGCTGGAAAGCTTCTGCCCCTGCCAGATCACCTCGCCACGATAATCGCCGCAGAGGCCAGCCAGCACTCTCAAAAGCGTGGTCTTACCCGCTCCGTTACAGCCTTCTACCTGTAGCAGTTGACCGGGGGACAGTTGAATGGAGAGATTTGAAAAAAGAACACGATCGTCTCGTTCACACTCCAGCTTAGCCACTTCGAGCAAGTCGTTTTCCCTAAAATCTGTCAGTCAAATGAGTCTTTCGGAGACCCTTGGCGTCTCAGCCCTTATACGGCTGAAATTTCATAGCAGTTTACGATTGACGTCTGTTGACTGTTCAAAAAATACTCTGACAGCCATAAAGTCGGACAGGATTATATCGAAAAAGACGTTCGTTCCGAAGTAATTAACTATCTAGATTGGGTAAATCCGCTGAAATTGAACTGACTCGAGCCAGCTCAGCGTTCTCATTCGCCGGAGTCATCAACGATCCCGGTTGTTCACCCACCAGACCCCAGCCTCAACCCGCGAAGCCACCCCTTGCCCTCATAGCCTTGAGTGTTTCCAGTCCATCCATACCTTTCATTTTCAGATCCGGCAGACAGTCCCGGAAAACAGACAGTGATAATAGCGGACAGCGCCTTAAATCGAATGAGCTACAGCAACATAGCTCTCTTTCTGTGATGTCTGGGCAAAAACCTGCCGATCAGGTGCAATCGGCAGGCATAGCAACGTGAAACCGGTAAACTTGATTTCCGATCTACCTATAGCCGAAAGAGTGCTCCCTGCGACTTGGCAGGGAGGTGAATTTCG
>NZ_JAHHPQ010000488.1:0-2511 GCF_024606245.1 Endozoicomonas sp. SESOKO2 | reverse complement strand
ACTCCTGGTCGTGCACACTTCTGGTTGTTATCCGGTCCTTATCGGTTGGCAGAGTTTTCTTATACTGCCAAACCCGTCGCAATCATACAGAAATATTGTTAGCCCTGCTAATGCTTTTTGGCTATGAGCGAGTGATATGTATTGAAATCTTTTGTGACAGCCTGTTTTGTATAGGAGATGTCAGGATTGCCATAGGATCAGGGCTGCATGAAGAGTGTGAGATAGATTTTTGCTGTCATTTTCTGCCATTGTCAGAGGATGTTCAGTTTTGTGTCATTGTCGGCAGAATCCGGAAGCACAAAAAATCATCGGAGGCTGAGATCAAAATTTATGTTCATGTCAAAGAGGCGATTACCTGCCTTGTTCGAGCCTGATTGATTCTGAAGCTTATTTGGGATATTTCAGGTAATCAAAAAAAAACTTCAGATTATTTGGAAGCAACGACAATAGATTTTCTAAATTAGGTTGATGCTCAATAAAAGTGACAAGTGAGTTAATAGCCAGTAAAGGTAAAGATGATAAAATACTATTGAGTTCGGAAATGCTATTGGGGGGTGTTGGTATCTTGTGTATTAACATCCGCTCCCAATAATAATAAATAGTCAAATGCAGCCACTTTTTCTCACCAATAGCATGGTTAAACTCCCAGTTATAGTCATGAGCAGGACTTGCTCCGTGACTGAGTAATGTAACAATTTGAGATATCGTTGAAGCATCAGCCAAGATGTGTGAGATCGTCAGGCTGTTGTAAGTTTCTTTAGATGTAAATGAATTTGGATTTGCACCATTATTTAGCAGAAAAATAAGCATTTCCAGTGATCCAAAGCAAAGTGCATCGGGCAATGCATCCTGATCATATTCAAGTTGATAACCTTGGCCCATTAATTCTTTTACTTTGTTAAAATTATTTTCCCTAATGGCTTCCGTAAAATCTCCTGCCAGAGAGCATGTCATGAAAAAAAACAGCGTGAAGTAAAGTGCTCTCATTTTATAACGTCTATTTACAATGCAGAGTATGGACTTTAGTAGAATTGTGACTCTTGGCAAATTAAAGTGACGGTGGTTTTGTATTTGCTATTGGTTGGAGAATCCCCCGTATCGGCCAAGCAACAATTGATCGTTATTGATTAGTGCAGCCTGCCAAAACTGATTGAGAATCATGGGGAGGGTGACTGTTTTCCAGAATGTTTATAGATAATTTACACAGCCCTTTTATAAGAGCCTGCAAGGGAAAACCATACATATGTGCAAGTCCAAAATTATATTTTCTACCATCAGCCGTTTTATGAGAAAGTGAATGATTATGGATTTCGTTTGAAGTTTTCATTATCTCTGGATCTGGTCTTTTATTCTGATTGATATGTAAGAAATAGTTCTGGTATTTGTGATCATGTCTAGAAATAAAAAAATCCTCTGTCATTTCATACGGCTGCATAGCTGACCAATAGACTATTTCTAATGAGGTTCTATGTAGCCATTTTTCGAACTCTGTATTATCCAACTCAAGAGCTTGCTGTAAGCTTATTGTATCGGTTGCATAATATCCCCGGATAAAATGCTCAAGAATATCTCCGATGAATCTTTGTACATCTTCGACAGCTTTAGGATTTTGGTAATGAAACTCATGGGATAAACGTTTTCCACGAGCATAAACAATAACAATGGCAACGATATTATCCATAAGCGCATTAAAAAAAGCTAACAGGTTTCCGACTTTTGGAAAAAATTTAACATTTAAAGCATTTTCAGGGGGCAGGCTGTGCAATGTAGTTTCAAATATTTGGCTGTCACCAAGATCTCTCAAACCGGACCAGGATAAATCTGAGCGCTCAGTGTCTTCTACCCAGTTACAAATTGATCCGGGAAAAGCTTCATTATTGCAAAAATGATAAGAACTCAGTTGCCCTAAAGTCATCCATTTTGACAGACCTGACCATGCAACACATAAATCTTTAGTATGCTGCGATTTAATAAGGCTATCGAATGACAGTCCATATCTTGCATACTTCCCGATATCAATAGCTGCTTTTTTTAACCCTTCTTCGGACCTGTAATGAGGGTTTTTGGAATTTGATGGGTCTAATTGGCATGCATAATTAACATAATCTTTTGAAGCTGAGAAACAATAACCGTGTATGTGACCTTCAAATATTTCGAGCTCATCTTCCAATCTTTTATTAATGATATCCGCAGAAATAGAAAATAAACCTTTACTTAAAGGTATTTCGCTGGCGAAATTCTGATCTGAAAATAAGTGGTGCAAACTATTGTGCATTTTAAGTTCACGGGTGAACTCATTCCATGATTCATCTTTTCGTTGAAATTTAAGGTATAGTGTTTGGTTGTCAGGAAGAGTGAGCTGGATGGATCTTCCGCCACAAACTTTCTGAACTATGGAGTTATCTGATAGCATTAATTCTATTTCAAGATCCTCATTGCTTGAACTCTCTTTTAGAATTTGTTTTTTTATTTCTTTTTCGATTTTGTGCCCCATTTCAATGTCTGGAGGTA
>NZ_JAHHPQ010000008.1:0-1059 GCF_024606245.1 Endozoicomonas sp. SESOKO2 | reverse complement strand
TCGCCACCCAGAGAGGCCCTTTCTGCTTTTAGCTGCAAAAACAGTTCAGGTTCCAAATACTCTCGCATGGTGTCCAGGTCATTCTTGTTCCAGGCTTCCTGAAGCTTACGGTAATGGTCTCTGGCACCATTCATGAAAGCACTCAGATTGAAACCTTCTGGCAGATTCATGGGGACATCACTGGTTCCAAAACCGGTTTGAGGCAGGGGTGTTTGGGCCGCCTGACCAAAGTAATCTTCCTGCTGTTCCCTGTTCTGACCAAACAGTTGTCCTAATGAAGAAGGTGTCTGATTCTGCCCTGACTGTTCCGGAGTGAAGTGAGCGTCATTCCCACCATGATGACCGGCTGCCATGGCTTTGGCACGGTTCATACTGCGGAATACCTTAAAGAGTACAAAAGCCAGCAAAGCAATAATCAGAATATCCATCACTTGCAGACCACTGAAGGCACCACCGAACAGAGCTGCGATCAGTCCACCCGCCAGCAGGCCGCCTAACAGTCCACCCAGCAGGCCTTTGCGGGAACTTTGAGCCGCTGTCTGTTTACTGCCCTGTTGAGGAGCTGCAGCCGGCTGTTTTGGAGCGGGAGCCGTATTATAGGAACGTCCAAAGCTCTTGCCCCCTCCAAACTTTTTGGCATCAGCCACCGGCACATTAAAGACGAAGCTGAAGGCCATGATAATGGCCATAAAAGAAGCAAACCTTTTAATCATCAATCTGAGAGTCTCTTGTTTCCAATACCCATGGGCTTTCATCCTATGGAGAGTGAAATTTATTGCAAGCTATTCCATAAAAAAACTGCGTAAATCAATGGAATAAATCAGGCCTCAATTCATTGAGTCCAAGCGGACCTCGCTTTTGTCCTCATAAGTTATATGCCAATCGAGCTGTGTCTCCAGATCGACACTATGGCCCATTTTATGAATCACACTGTCTAATTGGTTGAGCGTCATCTGGTCGCGATAAGGTTGCAGCATTTCAAGTTCTGTTTCCTCTAACACCTCAAAACGATTCAATGCGTCCATCGCAGCTTTAAAGGTCAACTCGTTTATTACAGGA
>NZ_JAHHPQ010000053.1:0-1538 GCF_024606245.1 Endozoicomonas sp. SESOKO2 | reverse complement strand
AAAAACGCTGGTGAATGGGTAAGCCACTTTGTTTTAATTCCAGAAGCTTCTCGTAGTTGTACGAATCGGGATCACTGACCAGATCGATGGCCTGTTGCAATTTTTGCCTGACATCTGGTGAGACGGTTAATTCCGAACTCAGTGCCTCTGCCCGCAAAGACATTGGCAGCAGATTCAAAATGGCTCTGAAATGATCTGGAGTTATGCCCTTTGAGTACGCAAAATCATTCAGGGAACGCTCATTCATGGTCAGGTATGGATTCTTCAGTTCATCATCAAAATAGACCTGTACCGAACCTGTGCGGTGGCAATAAATAACCAGAGGCAGGGGGGGAAGATTTAATGCACTTTCACACTTAAGCTTGTCCCACAGTAGATCGGAAATATTTATCTGTGCATCGTTGTATACGCAAAAGCATTTGATGTCTTCTTTGCTGTATTGAGTGAGCACCACTTCAGGGTAACCAGACGGCCTGGAATCATTGTCGAGTTTCAATTTTGGTAAACTGAACGTTCCGTCCGCTTGCAGATGTCCTGAGGTGAAACGAGGATAAACGCCCCAGATAACCGTATTGGCACGTCCAAGAAGTCCATCGTGCAATGAGTGCAGATCAGGCAGTAGTTTTGCTGGCAGTTTATCCGGATCTGCGCCCCACGCCAGATGCCGTGTGTGGGCATCACGTTTGTAGACGTAGAGGCACTGGGGATTAACGACGCCTATCATCGATTCACCGCAGCTTTCTTCCACGGGCTCAGTGGGTAGCATTTCTCCCGGCAGGGCAAGGGTGAAAGGTCTTGGTGCCCCCTTGCCCAAAAAGTAATGTTGTTCTTCAGTCAAATAAATTCGCCGAAACGCCAAGCGCCCACTCTCAGCGGCCCGAAGTAGCTCTTGCCGGTCAGGCTCCCTCGGATGACAGGGTGACACCTTGCGGGTCGGTTGGCTGGTTGTCCATTGGCCGGAGGCTGTTATCGGCTGGGTGTCAGACTTTGGTGGAGGGCTCAGGCTCGCAGAGGTCTCCATTCCTTGGGCGACAATCATGGTAATACTCCTCTAAAGTTTATTATTTACCTACCTCCTTATGGGTGGATTTTAAGCTTTTGGAGTAACTGGCTGGCGAAAAGTTCCATTTAAATCATTCTGCATTCCCATCATTTCTTTGCGGTATTGCCCGTTATCTCTGGCATCAATGGCCGAATTGAGAAGGCCAAAACCTCGGGCCAAGCTTCCCCGCAAAGGCGTTTGTGCTGTGGTAGTCCATTTTGATTCCCTTGTGTTAATTGCCTACAGTGGTAGCTCAATGGAGGTATTTTATGGATAACCTATACAAAACTGATTACACCCGGTGGCTTGGCCAGCAACGGGAGCTGCTGGAAAACAGGCAGTTTGACAAGCTTGACATCGACAACCTGTTGGAGGCCATGGATTCCGAAATGGGAGATACTACCAATGAATTACGGTCTCATTTGCGGATATTGCTCATACATCTACCTATAGCCGAAAGAGTGCTCCCTGCGACTTGGCAGGGAGGTGAATTTCG
>NZ_JAHHPQ010000487.1:0-1453 GCF_024606245.1 Endozoicomonas sp. SESOKO2 | reverse complement strand
GTTGGTCAGGTTTTATAGAAAAGTTCAGGTTTTGAGAGCCTGTTTTCTGTTCAACCGCGACAACAGAACGTCTTGTCAATGGTTGAGCCTGACAGAGGGCGGACAATGTCATTAGTAGCAGTGAGGCTGAAAAGAGAGGGTGTTTAATCATTCTACCCTTCCATTCTGAATTACAGAGAGGAAGGATAGATCAAGGAAATTACTCAAGTTACGCAGTTAACAGATCTATCAACTGCCCGAGAGAAAGCCCTGTCGTATAGGTTGTAGTGCTGAGCTGAAAGCGATCCAACTTCACTTTCTCTATGGCTATAAAGTTTGCTGTGACTAAATAATCACTCATTTCAAAAACTCAGAAGATGGGAACACCTGAAAGCCGTGTTTTCTGGATAAGATAACGCCTTTCTTTTGTTTGCTGCCTTGCCTCTGTTTCCTACTTTGCCCCGGCGTCGATCAGGACTTCCACAGAGTCGGTATCGCCATTCGCAGTGGCGACCAACAGCGGGGTGGTACCATTTGGCATGGCGGCATTGACATCCGCCCCGGCGTTGATCAGGGCTTTCATGCGTTCGGTATTGCCCTTCATGACAGCCACGAACAGCGGGGTGCTACCATCCTTAGCCCGGGCGTTGACATCCGCCCCGGCATCGATCAGGAGTTGCATGGAGTTGATATTGCCCATCAGGGCTGCGATGTCCAGTGGAGTAGTGCCATCAGACATGGCAGCCTCGAGATCCGCCCCGGCGTCGATCAGGACTTTAACGCATTCGGTATTGCCCTTCATGACGGCCTTGAACAGCGGGGTGGTGCCATCCCTGGCCCGGGCGTTGACATTCGCCCCGGCATCGGTCAGGAGTTGCAAGCAGTTGGTATTGCCAATCAGGGCTGCTATTTCCAGTGAAGTAGTGCCATCAGACATGGCAATCTCGAGATCCGCCCCGGCGTAGATCAGGACTTCAACGCATTCGGTATTGCCCTTCATGACAGCCCTGAGCAGCGGGGTGATGCCATCCCTGTCTCGGGCGTTGACATCCGCCCCGGCTTTGATCAGGCGTTTCACAATGTCGGCATGGCCATCCCGGGCTGCGATATGCAGCGCGGTGTTGCCACTCTCAGTTTGGGCGTTGAGATCAGCCCCGGTGTTGATCAGGACTTCCACAGAGTCTGTATTGCCTTTTGCAGCGGCGACGGACAGCGGGGTGACGCCATTTGGCAAGGCGGCGTTGATATCCGCCCCGGCTTCGATCAGGATTTTCAGGCAGTCGGTGTTATTTTGTTGGGCAGCGATGAACAGTGCGGTCGCGCCATCATTACTCCGAGTGTTGAGATCCGCCTTGGCTTCGATCAGGATTTTTACGCAGTCGGTGTTATTTTCTTGTCCAGCGATGAACAGCGGTGTGTAGCCACCCTTAGTTCGGGTGTTGAGATTAGCCTTGCCTTCGATCAGGGTTTTCAC
>NZ_JAHHPQ010000486.1:0-1604 GCF_024606245.1 Endozoicomonas sp. SESOKO2 | reverse complement strand
TCGCCATTCTTGTCTTTCCATTCAGGCCAGCTCAGCACCGCTTTCACTTCCTCATATTTGAGCATGCCTCTGTCATTATTCATGGACGAGAAGGCGCGAAACAGCTCCATATTGAACTCGCCATCCTTGTCCTTCCATTCGGGCCAGCCCAGCACCTTTTTCACTTTCTCATGTTTGAGCTTTCCTTTGGCATGATTCATGGACGAGAAGGCGCGGAATAACTTCATGCTGAACTCGCCATTCTTGTCTTTCCATTCCGGCCAGTCCAGCACCTCTACAACTTCCTCATGGTTGAGCAGGCCTCTGCTATGATTCATGGACGCGAAGGCATGAAACAGCTCCGTATTGAACTTGCCATCCTTGCCTTTCCATTCTGGCCAGCCCAGCATCTCTTTCACTTTTTCATGTTCAAGCGTGCCTTTGCTGCTATTCATGGACGAGAAGGCGCGGAACAGCTCTACGCTGAACTTGCCATGCCTGTCTTTCCATTCGGGCCAGCCCAGCACCGCTTTCACTTCCTCATGTTTAAGTATTCCTCTGCCATGATTCATGGACGAGAAGGCGCGGAACAGCTCCATACTGAACTGGCCATGCCTGTCTTTCCATTCAGGCCAGTCCAGCACCTCTTTGACTTCCTCATGTTTGGGCAAGCCCCGGTTATTATTCATGGACGAGAAAGAACGGAACAGTTCCATATTGAACTCACCATTCTTGTCTTTCCATTCCGGCCAGCCCAGTATTGCTTTTACTTCCTTATGTATGGGCAGACCTTTGCTACTATTCATGGACGAGAAAGAAGTCAATACATCCAAACTTGCTAAATATTCGAGTTCACTTTGACTACGTTCTGCAAAACTACGGATATGTTTTTTTAGATTACCCAGCATGTTGGTTAGCATGCCTGTATTTTTGAAGTTTTCAGAAAGGTGCGCAAAAAAAATGCTCGCATTCTCGAAGAAGGCATCAAAAGAATCTCTCTCTACGAAACCAAGTAGCTTATAAAAAGTGTGCTTTACAGTGATGTTTTTTTTCTTGAATACCTCCATAAGGATTTGAGCTTTTTCAAGCTCTTCCTCGCTTAATTCGTATTTAATATTTGCTTTTACTTTTTCCAATGGGTCATCGGTAATCTGATTGTCTGTCGGCTTCTTTTTTTTGGCTGGTGGTGCAGCGGCTGTTTTTGAGTTATTTCTCTTTCTACCCGGACCCTTCTTTTTTTTCTGAGCCGGTTCTGATGAATCAGGTTCTGTTTCTTCCGGGGTTTGTCTTGCTCTTTTTTTACCATGAGTGCCCGACAGGCACTTGTTGCATAAAATCGCTGAGGCAGCTGCCTCATTGGTTATTTGCCTTAATTCCTGTGTATCCAGTGCCTTGTTACACTTGGAACAAGTGACAACCGAACTTCCGGTATCCTGCACAACTGAAGGTTCCGGTGGGTCATCGTCTCCACGACCACTGTCGCCTGTAGAATCGGTTCCCTGGTTACGGGCAGTGGATTGGCTTATCTGGCCGGTCTGATCTGTTGTCGCAGTCGTTGATGCTTTGGTCATTCGGGAGGATGGATTCTTTTTCTCAGTACCTACCTGTCGGCCAGAATATTTGGC
>NZ_JAHHPQ010000485.1:0-52550 GCF_024606245.1 Endozoicomonas sp. SESOKO2 | reverse complement strand
CTTTTTTTGGACTTAATAGTCGAAGTCAATGTACTCACAAAATACATTACTTCAGGGACGTAAGTATATGAATATATCTCAGTCTGGGGTCATCTGCCCCACCATCGGAAATGAGACATACTCACCACAAGACAGCGACAGAATGTCTATCAGCGACAATGTGGCAGAGTTTTTTTTGCCAGCTAATGGCAAACGTTATCACACGGGTTCAGAGCAACCTGTTTTACAGCGTAAGGTTTCTTGCCTCGCCCCCTTTAGCGGGCCCGGGCCAGTATCAACTTCATGTCATGACATCTTCCTGACTCCACTGTCCGCAGCTGAACATCTTCGGGAAACTTTGCAGAACCTTATCAAAACATTGCACTATCAAAAAATAACCATAGAAAAGTCTGACGTTAAAAAACCGAAAAATCAGGCTGAAGAAACGAAGGAGGATGATAAAACCGATGAGGCACTCAATATTTTTATCGGCTTTATATTATACAAGGAGGGCCTCCAGGAAGACCGCGGTTTTTTTGCAAGAGAACAGAATCGATATTTGCCAGACCAAACAATCGAAGCTGGAAGGGTTACTGAGATCTGTGATGTCCTGAATAAAATATTTCAAGAGCATTCAGAAGGACTAAAATCTAACAAAAAATATTTTAATCATTATGGTCTTAATTATGATCTCTCTGAAATGCTGAGTGACTATCTTGCTGAAACCGGTTTTATCCCAGTCTGGAAGAATAACGACAATGTATCCTGGCTTTTGCGCAGAGAACTATTTCGTTTTTTTGATATAATTTTGTCGCATTACGGCAAGTTCTCTGAGCTAATAGCTCTGTTTGGTTTTATTGAGAAACATAAAGCCGATTTTATTGAGATTGCCAAAAATGATATTGGCTCACTCAATAATAATTTGTTGACGTGCGTATTACGCACCGATGATGACCTGCGCGAAACATTTAACAAATCGATGATGACATCAATATTTGAACGACGCTACACGCATGTTATTGACAGTCTGTTTGCCAAAGAGTCTGAATTTGTGGAGAGCAGCGTGTATCCATTGATCAGTCCATATCTTAAATTTGGAGAAGAGTTCGAATATTATATTAACTCTTTTTCGGACTCGGAAAGTGAAATGAGGGATAAAACCCTGGACCCTCTTGAAAATCACCTTAAACAGAAAGGTTTTGAATACCTTGGTTTGAATAAATTTGGCAGGAGACGGTATACCCTGAACAGTGATTTTGAGATTATCTCTTTTCTGGATACAACCAGGTGCCTTGAGATAAACTGTAAGCCATACCATTTAGATGATAAACATGCCCATGACTGCTTTAAAAAGGTGATTAATTCGATAGACTTCCTGCGCAATAATGGGGTTATCAGTTATAGCTCGGGGCACAAACATGTTGATGTGTTGAGCGCTACAGGCGGCGATCCCGCAATTATTATGGCAATCGAATGTGAATTACAACACAATCCCTATTTACTCAGATTTTTCGGTAATGAAAAACGGATTGTCTCAGATAGAGAGGCTCAATGGCATAAAACATTCGGTGATTTTGAGAAACTGAAGGAAAGCGCGATAGTCAGGATGAATCAAATGATTGCCCATTACAATACGAGACTGATGGATGGGGATTATTGCAGCAGCAACCTGCAAGGAATGACCGATGAAGAAAAAATGGAAAACCTGAAACAGTTTACTGGTTTTTACAGTCGATTTGTTCATATGACCGACTTTCAGCATATGACGGGGAAATGGAAGGATGATCCATATCCACGTTCTTATGCGCTTTCAGCCCCTATAGAAAAGTATATGGCGATCTCATTATTACACATCAACGGAACAGCTGGTATCGATACACTTCCAACGATGGAATTCCGTTTTTTTCGCTGCCCGAAAACAGCTGAAGAGGTACAACTGGTCAATGAATTCTTGCAGGCCTGGTTTCAATATGTCCAACAATGTCAGCGTGATAACATCCCCCTGGAACCTGTTCCTGCTGATATCAAAGCATCCGGAGATTATTCCCCTGAAGAAGTGCGGAGCTGCAGTCTTGCCTATCTCGAAAAAATAGGTCTGGATTGGCGACGTTATCTGGTCTTTTTGGATGAAGCATAATGGCTTTACCCAATACTGAAGTTATATGACATATTTGGTGAATACCGAACAATGATTGTAAATATCCAATCGAAAAGAATGAAAGGCAATACCAGAGATCCACGGAATCATTCGCTTCCCCAGGGAATGCGCAAGATCTGTCGCCATGACATTCTACCGGAAGTCTGAAAATTGTAATTCAGTTCGTGACTGCTGATACTGCCTCCAGCGCCCTGGGTAACCGCCGTTCGATGACCACTGGCTCCCTGATGGATAACGGGAGATGATGCATAACCCAGTCCCAGATTGACTCTTTTTATGGAAAGATCCTCACTGACCTGATCGCCCTGATCCTGCCCACCCAGAACGGGATCGGGCGATGCGGTCCCCGTCTGGTAATGCAAGCCAATCAGGGCGCTAGAGCCATCCACTCGACAACTGTCTTCTGACGGTCTGTATTCAGTGAACAGAACCAGTGAAAACAATCGGGAAGCCGAAGTGATTGATCTTCCGGCAGGAATAACACCATCACCCTCTAGATCAAGCACCCAGCCACTCTTGGTCGCAATCACTGACTGAAGTGCAGTAAAGCTGCCGACGGTTGAAGAGTCCACAGTAAAGGCTACATTGCCACTGCTGGTTTTCTTATTGACAGTGCCATTGGTGTATACCTGTACGTCCGTCGTATTAACTAAGTCCGATAAAGACACCGCATTATACGTTAAATCACCGTTGCTACTCTGCGGCTCCTTGAAGCCAAAGAATGACTGGGTTTGTGTGGTGCGATTATCATCATACGTCAGAAGCCTTCCACTCCCTACATAAAGCCAGTGACGATTCTTGTCTGAGGCCACAACAGGAGCGGCTGAAACAGGCTTCCCGGTGTCAAGAAGCGTTGTCAGTGTTGAGTCGGTCAGGGTATCCTGCAAACGCAATCTCAGAAGCTTCCCATCCAGAGTTGATGTACCGGTTTCAATAGCGCCCAGATAAAGAGCATCGTCTTTATAATCCCGATCCCAATCGACGGCTGTAGTATTGCCACCGTACGCCTGAGAAATCCCTGAATCCATAGGTGCCATGCCCGACACAAAAGCTTTACTTTTCAGATCATAGACAAAGAGTTTGAGATTCTGGTTACTCGATCCATCATCCAGTGCTGTTCGTATTCCAGCCTCACCTGTACCGATAGGTCCTGATGCAAATGCCAGATACCATTCATTCGTCGTAGGTGCTTGACTCCAGTCATCTTCACCCTGGCTATCTTTGGCAGCCACACGACGTTTTACCAATGTAGGGCGGGAAGTTGTAAAACCTAGTTCCGGATGGTTTATTTCCGCCAGCAGTTTAGGGGGATCCTCTGGGTTAGTTATATCCAGCACCACATAGGCAGAGCGCAGTGTTTTGTTATTCCCTCCCAAGGTCACGTCGTAACCACCGCCACCAAGCCGCATACCCATAACCAGAACGGTTCCCCAGCCTCCGGGATAATCACTGTCATTACTGTCAAAAATGTTGACATCGAAAGTTACTGGCTCTGCATCCATGTAATAAACATGGGGATAGTCAGGCTCTCTCAACCACTGCAGATGGGGCAGCAGATTCATGGGCGTATAAGCCCAAAGTTCTGAGCCCAATGGATGACTGACTTCGTTATTATATCCAGTAACGTTATAGCCATATTGACTTTCATCCCAGAAGCCACCATTAAAAGCGTGGATCATTCCATCATTACCGCCTACGTAAAGCACGTGCCGACGGTTTTTGTATTGTTCATAAAAGGTGGTATAAGTGGTATCGGAATAGAGGGCATCGAACCGGCTTCCCGGAGAAGAGACCAGCTGCGGTGTTGAATGTATAATATCACCAAGACGCCAGACGTCATCTTCTCCGTCTTCATCGTAATCGATGGTTCTTGAACGGGTTCCGGAGATTTCCTCACCACGAACATAGTTGACGACATTGGTAACCTCAGATGCTGAAACCCCCAAATAACCTTCCATTGTGTTGAATGTATCAGGCGTCAGTGGCAGAGTTTCACCAGTATCAACGACACCATTATTATTTTCATCCAACCAGGTCAAAATATGGCGGCCGCCTGAAGCGAGAGAACTGAATGTGCGCTGGCTGACGACATTGGAGAGACTGGATAATTGATCTCTGGCATCCCAGATTGCATTCAGCTGATTGAGGGACTGGAGAGCGCCATCGGGTGTCAGTGTCCCCCCTGAATCTGAAGTAGAATACCGCTGAAACAGAGTCTGGTTGGAGTTGGGGTCAAAAACCAGCTCTACGATTTTGTCAACAGAGTAATCATCAAGCCTGTCATTGCCATTACTATCTTCCCGGAGTAAGCCTTTACTGTCTACAAAGAGGGCATGAAGCATTCCTCCCCAGGAAATTGTTTTACCGTTGTACTCCATAACGGGTTGAAACAGAGCCTGATAGAGAACACCTGTTCCGGTCTG
This sequence comes from Endozoicomonas sp. SESOKO2, assembly GCF_024606245.1. Classification (NCBI taxonomy): domain Bacteria; kingdom Pseudomonadati; phylum Pseudomonadota; class Gammaproteobacteria; order Oceanospirillales; family Endozoicomonadaceae; genus Endozoicomonas; species Endozoicomonas sp. SESOKO2. Next base: position 47,990 of record NZ_JAHHPQ010000485.1, on the reverse strand, counting down.
ACTGTTCGAAAAAAGGGCTGCGTTGGTGGCAGAGGAGACCCTGCTGACAATATCCTGTAAAACTTGCCCTAGCTGAGCCTCTAGCTGACTGGGATTGCGAGCGAAATAATAGTTGTCAGGTAAACCATCCGCCCCTAACGAGCCAGTAGTATTATTTCGGCTGTCCCACTCACGGTCATCATCTGAAATCCCATCGCCATTATCGTCATACTTGGGAGTACCATCACCATCAAGGTCAACAAAGCCTCCGTATTTAGCCGCAAACCAGAGCGGTTTTTCCAGTCGGCCTGCAGAGTTGCCACTGGCCGTAAAGTTTTTCACTTCATAACCCGTCTGCCCTTTGTAGACAAAATCATTTTGTAATCCATCGTCGTAGGTACCGGCCATTGTGTAACTGAACCTCAAGTTCAATCCAGCATAAACACCGTCTACATGAACAGCCATTCGTATCTGATCACTGCCAAAGCTTCCAATGCTCAAGGTTGAATCTGAAGTGGCTGTGCACTGGGCTCCTACACAAAATTTGATTCGTGAAGAAGCATCATAATCAAAGTCATTACCCCAGAGAGAGTCCTCCCAGGTAAACAGCAAGCTGCCTTCCACAACCTCGCCATCAGAATTCAGTACTGTATTTTCTACCACTACATCGGTCAGTGTGCAGTCACTACCACTTCCAGAGAAATTCGTGCCCGTGCCAAAATTGGAACTGGTATGACAAACCGGTTGGAAAGTGACAGGCTTGCCACCGGCATTCAGGGTAAAGCTGGGCATACTTTCTGCTAACTGAATAGAATAGGTTTTGACTTTTTGCACACCATCGAGAGTACTGTTCAAATCGGTCTGGTTGCCATAAAAAGCCAATCCGGACACCTGATAACTACCCTCCAGCTGAGGCAGTTCAGGACATAAACCTTTGGCTTCTGACAACCCATTAAGATACTTGGCTGTACATTGTCGTGTGCTACCAGTCCCACCCACCAGATAGTTACCAGCGAAATTATTGTTATATTCAAGCTCACCCACTTCATCGGTTTTACTATTGACACTGGCAGTACCGGACAAGCCGGGCAAATCGGCACTGCTCGAGAGTTCATCGGAATCAAAAGAGTTCAGTCCACTGGACAGCAGAATAATAGAACAGTTGGCACAAGCGTTGGCTGAAGTGACAGGAGAAATCCAGGACTCGGTGGATAATCCTGACACAAATTGATCATCAACACTGGTATCAAACGCACTGGAGGGTGATGACTGACCAGCAAAGTATCTCAGAGCCTCCAGATACATCTCAGCCAGTGGATTCCCCCAGTTGCTACAATGTCGGTTTGAATAGGTTGAACGTCCGGATTTAAAGGTATCAATGGAAATACCATATGTGCTGCAGTCGGTATATTTATTCTGACTGTAACTGTATCTGGCAATTCTGAAGCTGTTGATGTGCTGGATGATGCCATTGACGGAGTTATTAAAAATACCATTAGAGACATTGACCTCATCATCAGAAGACGACGAGTTACCGCCAATTTTAGAGATATTTCTACGCAGCAAGCCGCCAGAAATATTCTTGTCGTAACTGCCGCTGATCAGACCAAACCGGATACTGCCATCTTCACCGTAGCGTTGCAGCAACCCGGCCGGTTTGGCATTGCCATTGGAATATTCTCTGCAACGATCCGATGTTGATGCATCTTTACCTGTTACGCAAGACTCAACCCGAACCGTATTTTCTGCTAACTCATCACTGCCGGAAGGACTGTTGGACGTCCCCCACTGGCACTGAATCACTTCAGTGGATGCCCAGCGAGGCCATTGTCCACTGGCAATACGAAGCTTTGGCTCACCACCTTCACTGGTCGCCAGATTGCAGAGGCTTATGGAACCAGTGTAAGGAGTCAGACTGGCAAGATCACTGCCTTTGTAGACTTTGACAAAAGCATGAATATCTCTGGGTAAATAGGCTCGTTCAAGAACGGTCAGAGATGCAGTATCAGTAGAGCGTTTACCCCCAAAGAGCACCCTTCTCAGAACATCCATTCGACTCATGGTGGCCCAATTCAGAAAGTTACCACTCCATGGCGCAGCTGATGTATCGCAGTAATGGCCGTTGCTACCGGTTGCCTGTGCAGCCGGAGAAAAACGACCATTAGAGGAACTGTAGGAATAGCACCACTGGCTTTCAAAGTACCCCAGATACTCGAAGTTGTCTTTATAAGTCACATCCAACTGACCATCACCATCCAGGTCCGAGTAATCCGGATACGCTTTTTTAAACAGCTCGTGATCAACCGACATCACCAACATGACCAAAGGCTCCGAGCTGCGACTTAACAGTGGTGGCACCGAAGAATAGAGATTCGATGAAGGATCTGCTGATGCAAAAGTGGACCAGACTGACAGAACAGAGAGGCTTTTTATCAGTGTTTGTCTTATCTTCATGACTGCACTCCTTGAGCTTAAAGCTCTGCTAGTCAATCTTCTTGCTAATCATTCTTCTTGTAAGTGGTCTGCAGCATGACCCGGGCATCTGTCGAGCCACCTGTTGCCAGTACGGTAATTCGATAAAACCGGGCCCAGTCACTAAAACTGGCCGGGTCGGGAATAGGGCCATCACTTTCCTTGGGTAGATAGCACCGGAACTCAACAATGTACTTGGCCTGAGCAGAAACTCCCTCCAGATTGATGACAGTTGTCCGATGCTTTGAAGACGTGGACCAGACAGACTCATCTTCCCATGGTCTGTCAGTGCTATTTTCGCAGGTTCCAACCTCGGTACTCTGGGTGCCATTGAAACAAAGCCCATTAATGCAGTCCGCATTAAAACTGGAAAGCGAAAGAATAGTATTGGCAACGTAATTTTCAGCTTCAAGCACGCCTACTTCGGCAGAGTGAAAGGCCAACTGTTCATTTCGGAAGTTACCGGTCATTTTCTCTTCCAGACTGGCCACCCTGATCGAAGTAATACCTGCTACTGTAATAATCAATAGCAGCACCAGACTAACCAGTAAAACACTACCCTGCTGGGACTCTATCGGACTCTTCATTGAGCGATCCTCACTGCGGAATTCGATTCCGCAACTCCATGGTGAACACAAAAGATCGGCGTAAAAAATTATCTGTGGGGGTTATTCGGTTTCCGGCAAAAAAATAGGACTGAGGTGTGTCCGTTACTTCCTGAAAACTTCTAACCAGTAATTCCATCCGGACACTGGTGACATTTTGCCAATCCAGACTGAATAACCCTATGTCTGAAGCCGTCCTGTACTGATTTGCAATGCCATCGGCGTCAGTGTCATAGCCATAACGCAGACTTAAGTCTTCTACACCTTCTAGAAGGGCTTCAGCTGAATTAATTGCGCCAGAGGCTGTTTCACCGGCAAACCTGCGATAGAGATTCGGAACACCATTGCTGTCCCTGAGGTAGTAAACGACAGACGACAGGGGAAAAACCTCTGAGCCGGTATGACTCTCGTCCCTGGCATCCGCAGCAGATGTCAGACAGTTATAGTTGCCACCCAACTGGCTGGTGCAGTTATACAAGTTGCCACTGGAAGCTGATTCGTGAGAAACCGTTGAGCCAGTGGTATTGGCTCCGGCGCTGAAAACAGAAACTCCCTGGCAGTCAGAGCGAACCGCAACCAGAAGATCTCCCTGATTAAAACTATGAGGTTCCGAAAGCGTCATTCTGGCTGTGCCAGTATTATGGCTGACAACATTGAGCCCGCTCTCCAGGTCAATCCTGTGAATGGCAACACTCTCTGAAATAGCATTGCTATCGACTCTGGAATGATTAGCCACAGGAACACCCAGAATGCCCTTATCAAAGTGCGCCATCCAGGTGCGGTCATCCGTGCTGGTAAATAATGCATTGGCAAGATCCGCACTGAGAGGGCATCCTGTAGAACCAGCCATGCGAATATCCCTTGCGATCAAATCAATAGCAAAGCGGGCATTTTCCTGAATACGGGAGAGTTCATCCTGCAGCATGTAAGTGCGATTGGCGGTCAAAAAAAGGTGTCCAATACCTGCGATAAGAAAAAGCCCCAGCAGCAGGGCGACCATCATCTCCACCAGCGATAACCCTGCCTGTCTTACCCTCTCTCCATTCATAATGCACTCCTCAACACCACTTCCCGTGCGGCTTGGGCACCACGGGAATCATTGAATTTCAGAGTGATGACATAAACACGACCTGAGGAAGTATCTTCTATAGCAATAGAGCCTGTCGCATCAGGTAGCTGACAGGCCATCTGGAATTTCCATTGCTGAACATCATAGGTAGCTAACTGAGATTCACTGCAGGCTGAAGATTCACAACTATTAATAAAATCCTGAGTACTACAACCAGCGGCAACATGCTCTGATTCCGTGGTAATGTAATCACTACCAGTGGCTGCGACTGTTTTATTGGCACGAATACGATCCATCATATCGTTAACAATAATGACAGCCTGGGAGCGGAGATAAGCCAACTGGTTATGCTGAAGGCTTTTGGTTTGCAGGCCAGCCATGCCCAGCACACCGACGGATATCACCAGCAGAGCCACCATAACCTCAATCAGGCCAACCCCCTTCTGACGCAGTCGCTTGAGCAGGTTGCGTGTACTTCCTTTCATACGCACCTCAGTAGATTTCACAGTCTAATCAGTTGCACGTTCCGGACTCTGACACCCTTGCTCTTCCGGTGAGACTCAGGACTATCTGCCTGACTTCAAAGCCACTCGAATTGGCTTCACAGAGAGTAAAAGTGCCTGCTTGTCGGGCTTGCCCATGATGGTTAAAACCCAGCGTATTGCCGTTATTCCACTGCATGGAAACCAGATTATCCGTTTCTCCAAAGACCCTGATTAGCTGATCTGCCGAATCCAGAGCACCATCAGCATCTTCATCTTCAAACACCAGCCACCCTGTGCTCCAGTTCGTCAGTGAGTTATCACACCTCGACCCATTACTGGACTTACAAATCGAAACAGGACTTCGTCGTTTAATAGCCTCACTTCGGGCCAGCAACATACTGCCGAACAGTGTCTGGGTATGTGCCGCGACACGACGATCTGCCAGCAAATCTTTCAGAGAGGGCGCGGCAACGGTGATCAGAACTGCAAAAACAGTCAGTGTTACCAGCATTTCAGGAAACGTCATCCCTGCTCTGCTTATCCGCTTTTGACCCAGTCCGAACACCATAATCAGTTCTCTGCATCGGTACTTTAGGAAGAAGGTTTCCTATCGTCTTAATGCACTTTAGTTGTCATTGATATCAAATCGAAGAAGCTCTGTATGAAAGCCGGATGGTAAGATCACTTCGACCGACCAATGGCAAAAAGCACTTTTTTTCAGGGATAAAAGATTTTGGCAGGGTGCAAAGTGGTGGGTATTTGTAGCAGCTTATCCAGATGAAATACCGCTTGTCGGTATCCACTGCCAACTGAAAAAACATTGTGTTCAACTCGGGCATGAAAAGATATGCACACTGCTTGTGTGTGAGCGAAGAAGAAGAAAAATAAATACAACAAGAATTGTTTTTTCATGGATGTTCAGATCTCAGCTGCCAAATCAGGTTTTACCCTGATAGAGCTAATGGTGACAGTAGCCATAATCGCTATCGTCGCCAGTATTGCGATACCCAGCTATCAGAGCAGTATTCAAAACAGCCGAATTACCTCTAACTCCAACTCTGTACTTGCGGCTCTTCAATACGCCAGAAGCGAAGCTGCCTCCCGAAATATTCCTGTACAGGTCTGCGGATCCACCGATCAGACAAACTGTGACAACGCTGACTGGTCTGCCGGTTATATCATTCTCGAGACCAATACCAACACTGTGCTGAAAGTGTTTGAAGGCGTTACAGGAAATGTCATCACAGGAGGCGCAATCGTTGCATTTAATGACGAGGGTCATTCAACTAACAATACTCTCTCGGTTTGTGATTCACGCGGTAATAACTACGCAAATAGTATAACGATCAATGGTTCAGGACAGGTAAGGATTGGAGGGACTCCGTCGTGTTGAAGAAAGAAAAGGGCTTCACCATGATCGAAATAATGGTGGCAGTATTAGTTTTGGCCATCGGCCTTCTTGGCGTGGCAGGGTTACAGATACTGAGCATGCAATCTTCCAATGGAGCTTTAAATCGCAGCCAGGCCACGATGCTTGCTTATGACCTTGCCGAGCGGATGAGACGTAATCCTGGCACAGCTCTCAGTGACGGCTATTCAGACATTTCTATTGAAGCTGATGGTTCACAAAAGGCGGCTCCAAGCTCTCCAAATTGTATTTCTACCGGTTGTACCAATGCCCAGCTCGCAACACAGGATATCAGGGAGTGGCTTAACAATATCACCGATGTTCAAGGTATAGGGCTGAGCGGAAATGATTGGCAATCTGCTCTACCGGGAAGCACTGCCAGTCTGGTACGAAACGCTAATGAATTTACTCTGACTATTAACTGGACGGAAGCAGGTACTGATAATGGCAACAAGCAAGAGTTAAACAAGAGTTATGAGATGAGGTTTACATTATGACAACTATTCAGATGCCTCATCAGCAAACAGGTTTGGCTTTAGTAGAGTTAATCATTGCCTTAGCGTTAAGTGCAGTTCTGATGCTCGGCGTTACCAGAATGTTCGCAGACAGCGTTTCCAACAGTTCATCGGAAACGGCCCTTGCCCAGGTTCAAGATAGTGCTCGCATTGCCATGGAAGTCATCAAGAAAGACGTACGGATGGCCGGCTTTCAAGGCAATGCTCCAAGTTCCGTTGTACCAGAAGCCAATTCTCTGGTTGACCTTTCACAGCAGGCTGTGAGTATTGTTGCAGACACTACTGATGCTACAAACAGTGACACCCTTAGAGTACAGAGAGCTTTCGAAACCAGTAAATCAATGGACTTGAGCGATAGCAACGCAGGAAATGGAGTTGTAAGAGTTGTCAACTTTTATGACACTGCCAACGGCAACCAGTTACAGTTTGACCGGGCAATCTGTTATGACTCAGACGATATATTCTTGATCACTGATGGGCAAAAAGTTGCCACCTTTAAGCCCCAACAAGCTGCAGCATGCATCACAACCAATCCTGAAACCTCTAGTAATGAAAGAGTCACTCCAATCGGAGAGAACGACAACGGTATTAACTTATCAGGCTTTGCTATTCCTGATGATTGCTCGACAGCAACACTTGAATTTTGTCCTATTTTGTATCAACTGGGTTCTGCAAATGGAAGCACATATGCAGTTCAAGACCGATTGGACTCGAGCAATAACCCATTAACAGCCACTGACGGAAATACTATTCCCGCTCTTTTCGTGAACGGGGATGAGATGGTAGAAGGGGTAGAGAACCTGCAGTTTCTCCTGGGCATTACGGATTCATCAGGAAACACTAAATATGCCGAAAGCTGTTCATCTACAGAAATTTCGTCTGGTGATTGCAATATTACTCATATAAAACTCAGTATGGTGGTCTCTTCAAGTTTCCCAGTCAGCTCACAGCAAAATAATCAGTCTTACCCCATCTTAAATGTGCAAGCTGCTCAAAGTACATTTCAGCCTAATGACCGCAGGTTGAGAAGAGTATTTACTAGCACCATTCAGCTGAGAAATAGAGGCTAAACATGAATAAGACTAAACAAGATGGTGCGATCTTATTCGTCTCATTGATTATACTACTGCTAATTACCATCGTTGCTATAGGGAGTAGTCGCCTCTCAACAAACGGCCAGAGAATTTCATTTAACTATCAGCTGAAGAACTCAACCTTTCAGACTGCAGACAGCTCTTTGATTGAAGCTCAAGTCATGTTATCTGATAGCCCAATAGCATCAGAGCAAGCTAAAGATCCTGGTGGATTTAGTTTAAGTTCAACGACAAGCAATTCAGTCACTGGCCTGCAGATTCAGTCCAACACAAATACTGTTCGGACAGGTATTCTGGGGGGTAACTCTTTAAGTGCTGATGGTTCTGCACCAAAGGTTTACGTTTATACCACTGAAGCCACATCAGAACTTACCGCTATGAATATCAGCACGGTGCTCGAAGAAGGCTTTATAAAGCCTGACGTCGTCTCAAACTAACAGGATAATAATAATGTTGTTTCGAAAAGGGCTAACAACGTTAGTCACCTCTTTATTATTAACAACCAGTACTCTGTCCTCTGCAGACGACACTGACATTTTTCTGAGCAATCCTAATTACGACAGCAGCATTAAGCCAAACGTCCTTTTTATACTGGATAACTCTGGCTCTATGGACTGGTCTCTGACTGATAATGATGATGCTGGTTATGGAGAGGATTCTCGGCTGGACGTCATGAAAGTTGCATTTTCTGACATTATGAGCAATGCATCTGATATCAATGCTGGCTTAATGAAACTTCATGCCAGATCCGGGGAGTCCAGCAGACTGACATTTCCCGTAAAAGATATCGACTCTCTCTATGGTTCAAATATTATTCTGGCTGGGACACCTGAAATTCTTGAGTCTTCTGATGATGCTGTGGAAGAGTCAACCAGTGGTAATGTCAACATAAGTTCACAGGAGCTAACTTTAGGCAGGTTTACCACACAAGCCATAAACAGTCATGAGAAAACCACTGAAATAGAAAATTACTATGATAATCCTGAGGGTTATGCGTCCGATAATTCAATGTTTTTCAGCTCCTTAGCCTACTCCTTCAGGGAGAATCAACTGAATGGTCTTTACTTTAGAAATTTAAATATACCTTCCAATGCGACCATAGAAGAAGCACATATAATTTTTAGAGGTTATGAAACGAGCCAGGAACCTCTCGAGATAAAAATAAATGCTCAGCTCTCAAAGAATCCAGAAGAGTTTTCCAGTTCACAGACTACTTTCGGTATTAGAACAAAAACATCTGAACACACACTATGGAGGCCAGGAGAATGGATTAGTGGAAACAATTATGAATCCGAAGATATTAAAGATGTGATTCAATCAATCCTTGATGAAAGCTCACTAAACTGGACTGCAAACGAAAAACTCAACAACCTCGCACTATTCTTAGAGGTTATTGATGGCCAGCCCGTTGATAGACACCTTGTAAAACTGCAGAATGGTAGCAGCTCCCCGAACGCTCCCAAGCTTTATATAAAATACTCTGCCCCTTCCAGAAATATCGATAATTTAACAGGCTTGCGCTTTCAATCCGTTGGTATTCCCAGCGGCTCTATAATTGATAGTGCAAAGATTGAGTTTACGTCGACAGAAAATCGCTCTGACAGTATTTCTCTGGATGTTTATGCCGGTAAGCCTACAGGCAGTAACAATACTCCATTTGCACAAAGTAATCAGAACCTCAGTAACAGAGGAAAATTTGGTCCAGTAGCCTGGACTCCTGGCCAATGGACTCAGGGAACTTCAGAAAACCCCAGTGTCTATGATGTGGATGTCAAATCATTACTCCAACAGGTAGTGAACGATAGCAACTGGTGCGGGAACGACAGCAGTACGTTCTATTTCCAAAGAAGCTCAGGTGATGGCAACCGAATGGCTCACAGCATTGATGGTAACGGCTCCAAAAAACCTCGACTTGTTGTCGAGTATACCCCCCCTGCAGATGGCAGTGGTTGTTTAACTGCAACACTTAATACTCGTATTAACGGTTCTGATCAGGATGCCTATGAGTGGCATTATGATGGAAACATGTACGTCCAATACAATGATATACGACTTGGTGGGAATCAGAGTACATACTCAAGCGGCGGACTGCATTACCCAAACCTTCCTCTGAAAAAAAATGCCACCATTATTGAAGCTTATCTGGAACTGACTTCCGATGCTGACAGCTATGGCAACATGAACATCAGAATTCAAGCCGAAGACAAAGATACTTCTTCTGCGTTTACCAGTGGCTACAGAAATATAACGAAAAGAAACAGCCTAACTTCAGCATACGTTGACTGGGGTATAAACCAAAGCTGGAGTAAAGGGACAACCTACCGTTCACCTGATATCAAGAATATTATCAATGAAGTCATCAACCGAAATGGTTGGCGAGCAGGCAACAACCTGACTTTCATATTCAAAGCGACTGGAGGTGAACGCTATGTCAGGAGTTTTGATAGAAGCCCTTCCTATTCACCTAGACTGATTGTCAGAGTTGCCAGTGGAGGAATCGATAGTAGTGCAGGATACCGGGTAAAAGATCATCTGGTCTCCCTGGTTCAGAACATGTCAGCAGGTGGAGGAACTCCTATTGTTCCGAGTATGTATGACTCCGCCAAATATTATACAAGCAGCTTCGCAGGAAAGAGTTCCCCTATTATAAACGCCTGTCAGACTAACCACCTGGTATTACTTACAGATGGGCAAGCGAATAGTAATACCGACGCAGCAAAGAATGGTATTGCCAGTTTGACAGGACAGAGCTGCACAGCTGACGCCAGCAATGATGGTGAAAAGTGTGGCAGGACACTGGCAGACTGGATGGCAACCAATGACCTCAGCAGCTCTATTGAATCTGATAACGTAGTCACGACCCATACAATAGCCTTTGCAACTCAAACAGATCAGAATGCAAAAAAATTCATGGAAGATTTAGCGGCGGAAGGTAAGGGTAGCTATTTTGTTGCTTCTGATGCGAAGGAGCTGGCGGATGCTTTTAACGACATTGTCAACAGTATTCTTGATAACGAAAGTACATTTGCAGCACCTGGTGTAGCCGCAAATTCATTTAACCGTTCCGGACACCTCAACAAATTATATTATTCTATATTCAAACCTTCAGAGACCGATCGCTGGCAGGGCAACCTGAAAAAGTATCAATTGCTGGGAGATCCTGCTGAAATATATGATAACAGCTCAACGCCTAAGCCCGCCGTAGATACCTCTACAGGTTTTTTCAAAGAAGATGCGTTTAGTTTCTGGAGCACAAGTATTGACGGCGGTAAAGTCGAAAAGGGTGGTGTAAATGATATCCTCTCGGTTTCATCCTCCAATAGTAGTCATCGAAAAGTTTATACCTTTCTTGGTAGTAGTCCTGCAGGTGTAAATAGTGGCGCTCAAATCTTAACCAGCACTAATGCAGTCGTAGATACAAATAATTCGCTATCACCGACTCTGTTCGGACTAAGCGATAGTCAAACGACCGAAAGAGATGAGCTTATTAACTGGATCAGGGATCGTTCCAAAGGTATCGGAGACCCACTTCACTCCACACCTGCGTTGGTCAATTATAAATGTAAAAACTACTCTGCAAGTGCTCCTTTCAGCTGTGCAGAAAACCAGCTTGACCTCACCCTCTTCCTCGGTACAAATGATGGCATGTTCCACGCTGTTAATGCGCAGACAGGTGAAGAACTGTTTGCCTATATGCCAAAGGAATTACTTCCCAATGTCAGGCACTTAAATACCAATGGTTCTACTAATAGAACACCGGGTCATGGACGCCCTTACGGATTAGATGGTCATCTGGTTCTTTGGGCAAATGATGTGAATAAGAATGGCGTCATATATGGTGGAGCAGATACTGCAGATAAAGACAACGATGGTAACACTACAGAGGAGTTGAGTAAGACAACTCCAAATGATGGAGAGTTTGTTTACGCCTACGTAGGCATGAGAAGGGGAGGGAGAAATTACTATGCCTTGAATGTGACTGATACCGGCAATCCAAAAATGCTTTGGTACATTAATGGCGGTGTGGCCCCCTTCCAGCAATTAGGGCAATCCTGGTCAAGACCGGTTCGAACCAAGCTCAAAATTGGTGCTGATAGCAAGGACGTACTGATTTTCTCCGGGGGTTATGATGTCAACCAGGATTCTCAGGCTCTGTATTCACAAGACAGCATGGGAAATGCAATTTATATTGTCGATGCAAAAACCGGAGCTTTGATCTGGTCTGCCAGTCATTCAAGTGGACATACTCTCACCTTGAACAAAATGAAGTACAGTATTCCAGGTGGAGTGACGGTAGCGGATATCGATGGTGATGGATATGGCGACCAGCTCTTCTTTGCTGATACTGGAGGGCAAGTCTGGAGACTTTATATTAACAACTGCACAGCAGATTCAAATGGAAGTGTCAGTAACTGTGCCGTCCAAAGTCTCAGTGACAAACAACATCTCATATGGGCTGCAGATGATGATGGAGGCGGCTTCTCAGACAGTGATGATGGCGTCATTGCATACATCGGCTATTCGAATGATATGACAGCGACTCAGAAGAAGATAAATGCAAGAAAATTCTTCACTCGCCCAGACATCTCTGACCTGGCTCTGAACGGTAAAAGGCAACTTGCAATCAGCATTGGCTCAGGATTGCGTCCAGATCCTCTGGGTCTACTCAATAGTGATGTTCAAGATAGATTTTACATGCTGGTTTCACCAAAACTGGCAAACCCCACCGTCGATACTGCCAACAGAAGTAGCAAGGCTGTACCTCCTCACACGACAATCAAGCACAATGTCGGTACTCTTGCCAATTTCACTCCAGACAGCAATGGCAATGCCAGCACTGCGGAAATAGCCAAGTTCGGGGCAACCAATAACTACGGCTGGTTTATGAACATGAGAAATGACGAGAAGGTCATGAGTGATCCCGCGATCTACTCTTCTCAGATTTATTTCAATACTTACATACCCTCTGCACAAGCATCTAACACCTGCTCAGCTGTTGCAGGAGAAGCCTGGAGCTGGCAAGTAAACCTGACTGGTAAACTGGTTGAAAGAGACGAAATTGAAACTAATGGCATTGTGGGCAACTCAGTCTTTGTCAGACTTGCTTCAAACGCTGATGGCAGCGGGACAAAAGAGGATTACATTATCAGGGGACTTGATCCTGAAAAACTGAATTCAGGAAGCCCGGAAGGTAACACTTACTGGATACAAAAGAAATAATAAAGGGGAGTAACAGTGAAGAGGAATATTAAGGGTTTTACTCTGATAGAAATGATGATTGTTGTCGCAATCATTGGCATTCTGGCAACTATAGCAGTGCCAAGTTACAACCAGCATGTCACTACTTCTGCTATGAGGGATGCTGAGTCATCTCTGATTGGACTAGCTGGAGCAATGGAGAGACATAGAGCTCAAAGAGGCTCTTACCTGGGCGCTTCCGTTGGAGGTGGAGATGACAACAATGGTGCTCCCAGCATTTTTGTTACCCAGAGCCCTGAGAGTGGTAATGCCAACTTCAATCTGGCCATTGCAGTACCTGCGAATGGCAGAACCTATACGCTGACGGCAACGGCCACAGGAAGCTCCGGCATAACCGCCAATGCCACTATTACATTAGACTCTGTAGGGACTCGTGGTGGCACGGCTGCGGGAGCCTGGAACTAGCCACAAGAAAAAAAGCCCTCAGCAAAATTGGGGGCTTCCTGCAAAAACCAATCACCCCACAAAAATCTCAGCCATCAAAACATGACTCTGCCCCGGCTCCAGCTCTACGGGAACCTGAGGCAAGGTTACCGTTTCCACACAAACCATAGACTTGTAATCAAAAGTAGGCACGTCGTGCATTTTTTCTGCCCGAACAGGCCCCGGGTTCCAGACAACTGTGCCGTTGCTACCGGATTTTTTGATAGTGATTTTTCTTCCAATACCGGGATCATGCAGGATGCAGGTTTCGTTGTCATCAATATAGGTTCTGTCAACCTCACCCTCGATGATCACTTCGCCTTCCTGAATAAAAGCTCTGCTCTCGTCGGTCTCATCCAGGTAACGTTTCCCATCCAGTCCTTCAATCCAGATCAGATCCGTATTTGAAACACTAAAATAAGTATGCAACGCCTGACTTATTTGAACCTTCCTGGAGCCATTGTTTCTGGAGGTCAGACTGATTCTCAGTGTTTCTCCAACAATAATATCTATACCCAGGCCTGCTTTCCCATCCCATTCTTGAACACCGTCGATGGGCAAAGACAACACGACTCTGGTCTTGTCATTGTCCAGCGTTTCACTCAACTCATATTGCCAAAGTTTTGTACGGGCAAAACCATGATTGGGGCCTCCTTCCTTTCTGGAACCAAACCATGGCCAGCAAACGGGCACACCACCACGAATCGCTTTTCCCTCAGTCATATCTGCCAGTGGGCTCATCCAGAGGACTTTCTCCTGACCTTTTGGCTGATAACTCAAAACCTGTCCCCCTTGCAATGAAATCATGGCGTTGGCAAAAGGGTTGTCGATTTCAAGAACAGGCACAGAGCCCACCATTCTGGGTTTGATGGCAGAATTCGTTTGAAAAGTCATAGCGATACTTCCTGAGTTGAGAGATCAGAATAACAGACTCACCTTACAGTGAAATGATCAAATACCTCCTCTGCACGTCTACTTGCACCTATTATGAAAAAGGGAAGCTCAAGCCTCCCTTTTCGCTAATGTTAGAAACTTAAACCCACCCACAACCAGAATTTATCAGTATCGACCTTGCCAGCAGCCTCATCGCCGGCAGTGTAGGTCGCATACTTCACACCTGCGTTATAGTGTTTCCCAAACTTTTTGCTGTAAACCAGGTCGATCTCTTTACCCAGATCTTCAACAGTGGCGGTCTCTTCGTCAGCAGTAAAGTCGTGATAGGTAACCGACCACTTACCACCAAAGAGCTTGCCACCCACCGAAGCATAAAGATCTTTAAGACCCTCAGCAGGAGTGCTCAGGAACTGGTCCGTCCAGCCATTGAACTTATGAGCGGTAGCCAGTGGTGTCGAGAAGCCATAATTACCATCATCAGAGCCCAGCACTTCATAACCCACTTTGGTGGTAATACCGAATATCGCTACTCCACCTTCGACAAAGTAGAAATTGGCATCGTATTTATTTGAGCCTGATTCGCTCTCCTGAGTGGCATACTCTCCGGTGTAGAGGAGTTTCAGGTCACTGACATCTGCCGAACCTGAGAGTCGCACGCCGTAGGTATCCAGACTGTTGTCGGTATCATCATCCAACTCAAGTAAGTACGCGTAACCGGTCAGTTTGCCTAAGGGTGTGGCATAAGAAGCATTGAGCAAATGATCCTTGGATCTCAGATCCTTTTCTTCTGCAAAAATCCGGTTGCGTTTGTTGATGTAAGCATACTTCAGTGACAATCCTTCAACAGGCATATAATCAGCGCTAAGGGCATTAAAGGTTTGTCGATCCTGTCGCCAGCCCACATGCCCTACAAAACGTTGATTGTCGTAAGCGATGACCTGTCTGCCGAGCTTTGCAGTCAACCCTTCCATTTTATATTGAATAAACGCCTGATCGACTTCCGTGACTCCCGGGTCAGCAATCACAGAATAGTCAGTACCATTGCCAACCGTATCATTGTAATCATCAATACCCGCTATGGACCTTGAGTCTTCAAATTCCAAAAGGCCAGAAAAGCCATAATAATCACCTGTCTTGTATCCCAATCGAGACCGAAGCGTCAGTGCTTTAGCATCTTTCAGATTTAACTTTTTGTCTTGATCAACCGTCTCGTATCTGAGCCTGAAGTCACCAAACGCCTCCCCGCCAGTAAGCGCTTCTATGAATTCATCGGCCTGTACGTGAGTTGTTGAGACAGCCGCTGCCCCCGCAATAGCTGCTGCCAGTAGTGTTACCTTTGTGTGTTTCAAGGACTTAAACTCCGTTTTTTTGTTGTGAAAAATCTTTTATCGCCGGGGCGACAAAAAATTATTTCTCTCGCTCATTGCTGATTTATTGTTGTTATTGTTGATTGAGCTGCGTTTTTATCCCTTCGGATACTACGCAGCCTGAAAGCTTTTCTTACTGCCGGAAGCTTCTTTTTTCTTTTTATGCTTGCTGATGTTTTCCACCTTGCGTTGTTTCTCATAGAGGAACTTCAATACTTCTGAGCGCAGGCGGGTGTACTCAAGGTCTTCTGCCAGAGCCAGACGATCTCTGGGACGTTCCAGATTGATGTCAAGAATTTCACCAATGGTGGCTTCTGGCCCATTGGTCATCATGACGATGCGATCAGACAGCAACACCGCTTCATCCACATCATGGGTAATCATGATGACGGTGTTGTTCAGCTCCTGCTGGATCTCCATCAAAGAGTCCTGCATATGAGCCCGGGTCAGGGCATCGAGGGCACCGAAGGGTTCATCCATCAGCAAAATTTCCGGCTGCATGGAGAGAGCCCTGGCAATGCCGACACGCTGCTTCATGCCCCCGGAAATTTCATCCGGTCGCTTGTGCATAGCGTGCTCCATATGCACCAGCTCCAGGTTATGCTCTATCCATTCTTTGGTTTCAGACTTGCTTTTTGAGCGTCCAAACACCTGCTTAACCGCCAGCTCAACATTCTGATAGGCTGTCAGCCAGGGCAACAAAGAATGATTCTGGAACACGACGGCTCTTTCCGGCCCCGGTTCCCTGACTTCTTTACCGTTAAGGACTACGCCTCCGGTAGTGGCCTGGTATAGCCCGGCAACAATGTTCAGTACTGTTGACTTACCACAACCCGAATGGCCAATCAGCGAAACAAATTCTCCTTTGCTGATCTTCAGGTCCACTCCTTTCAGTGCCGTGAATGGACCTTTTGGCGTATCAAACACCATGTCGATATGGCTGATATCCAATAAAGTGCTGGCTGCTTTTTGAGCGTTCATGTCTGTTTCACCTCCGTGTTGAATTAACTGGCTGTGCCGGCCTTGTCCCAGGAGACAAAACGCTGCAGCTGAAGCATGGTGCGATCCAACAGAAAACCGATAAACCCGATGACGATAACCGCCACCATAATCCGGGCCAGAGAGTTTGAGCTGCCATTTTGGAACTCATCCCAGACGAACTTTCCAAGACCGGGGTTCTGAGCCAGCATTTCTGCAGCGATCAGAACCATCCAGGCAACGCCTAACGACAATCTCATACCAGTGAAAATCATCGGTATGGAAGCGGGCAGAACAATTTTCTGAACATGCTTCAGGGCTGGCAGTCTCAGCACACGGCTGACATTCACCAGATCCTTCTCAATAGAAGAAACGCCCACTGAAGTGTTGATTACCATGGGCCACAGACAACAGAGCGTGACGGTAATCATGGAATTTAAAAAGGACTTGGCTACCAAAGGGTCAGGACTGATATAAACAGCACTGACGACCATGGTCACCAAAGGTAGCCAAGCCAGAGGAGAAACCGGTTTAAAAATCTGAATAACAGGATTCACTGCCGCATTCAGGGTTTTATTCAGTCCTATGGCAATCCCCAGGGGTATGGCGATGACTGCTGCCAGGACAAATCCACTCAGCACAGTGATAAGGCTGGTGAAGATCTGGTCTGGAAACGTTTCTTTACCGGTGTAGGCACGGATTTTGGGTACGTAATCCGGATCCTTCGCCAGTCTGGCTTCAATACGCTTCTCTTGTCGCTCATAGAAGGCCTGCTCTTTCACTCGTTCAGCGCTATGCTCTTCATAAAGCGACCCCATTTGCTCCCAGACTGCCGACGGTCCGGGAAATTTGCCCAGTGATGTATCAATCTTGCTGGCGGCTCCTGCCCAGATCATCAGAAAGACCAGGATGCCGGCAAAAGGAATCAGCAGGGTTTTAAAGGTTTTTGTTATTGTTGTTTTAAGACTTTCGGAAATAATTGGCTTATTGATGTTGTTATTGGCCAACGCAGTTTCAGTTGTCATGTTTGTTCTCTCCCCCAAACAGCCTTGAGCGGACAATTCAGTCCGAGCTTGCATGGATCAACCCTCAGGCTGATCCATTCAAGACGAAATCAGATCTTGTCGCCCTGCTTCAGACCAATACTGAACTTGTTGATGTACTCATTAGGTTTCTTGCCGTTGTAGACGATACCGTCAATGAAGTGAGTCTGTGGATTTCTGAACCCGTCTTCTTCAGCAAAGTTCGGGAAGTCGCTGACCTTAGCCAGTTTGTCTTTAATCAGGGACCTGGCAGCTGCTTCGTAGATGTCTGGACGATAAACTTTCTTGGCAATGTCGACGTACCAGGCATCGGGTTTATCTTCAGGAATCTGTCCCCAACGACGCATCTGAGTCAGATACCAGATCGCATCAGAGTAGTAAGGATAAGTCGCGTTGTAACGGAAGAAGACGTTGAAATCCGGTACTTCACGTTTGTCGCCTTTCTCATATTCGAAAGTCCCGGTCATGCTGTTGGCAATAACATCGTAATCAGCACCGACATAATTGGACTGGGAAAGTATCTTCACGGCTTCAGGACGGTTGGCGTTGTTGTTTTCATCCAGCCATTTGGCAGCACGGATCAATGCACGGGTCAGACGAATCGTGGTGTTGGGATATTTCTCGGCAAAGGCTTTGGTAATACCGAACACTTTCTCAGGATTGTCTTTCCAGATCTCATAATCCGTAACAACAGGAACACCGATATTTTTGAACACAGCCTGCTGGTTCCAGGGCTCACCTACGCAGTAACCATAGATAGTGCCTGCTTCCATAGTGGCTGGCATCTGGGGTGGTGGAGTCACAGAGAGCAGTGCGTCAGCATTAATCTGACCCGAAGTATCTCCCTTGTGCGGAGCATAATATCCAGGGTGAATGCCACCTGCTGCCAACCAGTACCTTAATTCATAGTTGTGTGTAGATACCGGGAAGACCATGCCCATGTTGAATGGCTTGCCGTCGTCTTTGTACTTTTCCACAACCGGCTTCAGGGCATCGGCTTTGATAGGATGTTGAGGCTTGCCGTCTGCCCGCTTGGGAATATTTGGCTTCATCTGTTTCCAGATTTCATTGGAAACGGTGATACCATTACCATTCAGATCCATGGAAAACGGAGTGATAATTTCAGCTTTAGTCCCATAACCCATAGTCGCAGCAATAGGCTGACCGGCCAGCATGTGCGCGCCATCGAGTCGTCCATCGATCACACCATCGAGCAAGACCTTCCAGTTTGCCTGAGCTTCAATCGTGACGTACAGACCTTCATCTTCGAAGTAACCTTTTTCGTAGGCGATGGCTATGGGAGCCATGTCCGTCAGTTTGATGAAACCAAACCTCAGCTCTTCTTTTTCTGGATAGCCCAACTCAGCCTTTGCCTGCATCGATACAAGACCACTGACGCTAATCAGAGCACTCAGTGCGACCGACTTTAAGGGTTTAAACCACTTCATTCATTACTCCCAACATCTCTACTGATAGCTCACAGCCCTGCTACCTAAAGATTTATTATTCTGCACCGCTCCCTGAAAATGGCTCCTCGGCTATGGCGCCTGCTTCGCTCTGACAACCATATCCTGTCGTCTTGCATTTCAGGGACACAGTACATCCATGTAAAAAAAAAGCGCCCACCGCGCCTTGGAAATTCTTCCAGACAGCGGTGAGCGCCTTTGCTCTCTTTCACAACGCCTTTGTTGTGAATGTCTGTTCCTGCCACCCTTGGCAGGAACATTTTTTATTGTTGTAGCTGACTTTAAGCATTTTTAATGCCAACTATTTTCAGTCTCTAACAATGCTTATTTTTTGAATTTTCTTTCATTTTATTTCAGCTTGGTGCATCGCAGTGAAAATGCGCACCAACAACGTGCAACCCTCCGATCATGACGTTTTTTCTTCTAGCATGTTGAAAACATCAATGACATTTCTGGCCACAGCCGCCATAGTTTTGCCGTTATCCATAGCCATCTTTCTTAACTTTTTATATGCCAGGTCTTCACTAATCCCTTGCCTGGTCATCAGCAAACCCTTAGCCCTGTCCAATATCTTTCGATCTTCCAGAAGATTCCGGGTCTGCACCAGCTCATCTTTCAATGACTGGTATTCCTGAAAGCGGGCAACGGCTACGTCAATAATAGTTTTGAGGCGTTGTGGCTGAAGGTCAGCCACGATGTAGGCATTAACACCGGATCGAATAGCTTGCTGGACAATATTCTCGGTGGTTTGCTCTACAAACATGACGACAGGAAGTGGAGAAGCCTTACTGATCAAAGCGAGCTTTTCCAAAAGCGAAGGGGCAGGTTTATCCAGACCAATCACCAGAATATCGGGCAAGAGGCTGGAGACAAGGGTCAGCAGGTCCTCATTCTGTTCTTGTCGCTCAATGACTTCATAACCAAACTCATTCAGTGCGCGGTTCAAAACAGATAGTCGAGACGAACGGTCTCCAATCAACAACACTGAATCCATAACCTGCAACATTCTCTTCCCTGAAAAGATAACTATTCACAGGTTATTTATAAGCAAAGGCTGTACCAGAGCAATCAGGATTCAGTTAAGCATTTAGAAATCAAACTTCTACGATCCGAAGTTCTTTGGGCATAGTGAAAACAATATTCTCTTCTTCACCCTCAAGCTCTTTCGGCTCTTCAGCGCCTAATTCAATCAGTCGGTTGATAACACCTTTCACCAGCACTTCAGGAGCGGAAGCACCTGCGGTAATACCCAGAGTTTGTTTACCTTCCAGCCACTCAGGCTGAATATCATCAGCACCATCAACCAGGTAAGCTGATGCACCTGTTCTTTCTGCCAACTCCCTGAGGCGATTGGAATTGGAACTGTTCACAGAACCTACCACAAAGACTGTATCGCATTCCGATGCCAGAGCCTTCACAGCATCCTGACGATTTTGAGTGGCGTAGCAGATATCGTCTTTACGTGGTCCGTTAATTTCAGGGAACCTGACTCTCAGAGCATCAATCACCCTCGCAGTATCGTCCATGGACAGTGTCGTCTGAGTCACGTAAGCAAGATGTTTCGGATCTTTCACTGCCAGTTTTTGAACATCGTCTTCTGTTTCAACGAGGTACATCTTCCCGCCATTAGCGTCGTCGTACTGGCCCATGGTACCTTCCACCTCGGGATGACCATCATGACCAATCAGAATACACTCCATGCCGTCACGGGAGTACCGCACAACTTCCATATGGACTTTTTTGACCAGAGGACAGGATGCATCAAAGACTTTCAGACCTCGACGGTCAGCTTCTGCTTCGACCGCTTTGGAAACACCGTGAGCACTGAAAATAACGATAGAATCATCCGGTATCTGATGAAGCTCCTCGACAAATATGGCACCACGCTCTTTGAGATTTTCGACCACAAACTTGTTGTGAACAACTTCGTGACGCACATAAATAGGAGGCTCAAAAACATCCAGAGCCCGGTTTACAATGTCGATAGCCCGGTCAACGCCTGCACAGAATCCCCGGGGATTTGCCAGCCTGATTTTCATACCTCAGCACTCTTTATCTAGTGTATGAGTTTCTGGTGTATTAGCCGCTTGAGTGATGTTCAGAACGTTCACTTCAAACAACAGTTCTTTACCTGCCAGTGGATGATTGAAGTCCACCTGAACATGACTGTCTGTCAAACCTGTAATAACGCCAGCCAGCTCAGAGTTGGCCGCATCGGCAAAAGAAACGACCAAGCCCTCCTGCAACGCCATGTCACCAGAGAAACTGTCCCTGGCAAATTCCCTGATATTTTCAGGATTGGGCATGCCAAAAGCACCGGCAGGAGGAATTCTGAAACTGCCCTGATCGCCCTCGGACAGACCATAGATCACCTGCTCAAAACCCTGAGGCAGGTTTCCATCCCCCACGACAAAAGTGGCAGGCTGGCCATCAAAATTACTGTCTACCACCTGCCCGTCCTCCAGTTTCAGGGCGAAGTGCAGCGTTACCTGCTTTCCTGGTCCTACCACAACATCAGACATTGTTTTTCTATACCCGCTTTCGAAAAATCCATTCATACACAGACAATGGCAACCGTCAGCCAAGAGGTTCCGGGTGCCTCACAGTCCGATATAATTTCAGCTATGACTGTTGTGTTGAGGCCGGAAAATATCCAGAATCAACATCGCAGCACCGGAGGTAATGGCCATATCCGCCAGATTGAAGGATGGAAAATACCAGCCGTCATAATACACCAGCAAGAAATCCACGACGTAACCATTCATGAACCGGTCATAAAGATTGCCCAGTGCACCTCCCAGTATCAGAGCCATGGAACATGCCTGCCATCTTTCATCTTTTTTCATTCGGGCAAGCCAGATGACCAGCATCAGACTGACAACCGATGCCACTCCCACAAAAAACCACCGTTGCCAGCCCCCTTGATCACTCAGAAAACTAAAAGCAGCGCCGGTATTATAGGCCAGAGTCAGTGAGAAAAAGGATGGGATGACAGGCACCTGCTCATAAAGATATAAACTGTCCACTACCCGATGCTTGACCAGCTGATCCAGAATCAGAACCACTCCACTGATCCACAACCAGTGGAGCATTCCCCAGGAATTTTTTCTCATACCGTTGAGGCCCTTTTAATCTGTCTTAGTGAGTCCCAGTTAAATCTTATGCCGAGTCGTATAAACGTCGATATGGTTACAAACCGAAATATAAGATAAAGCTCTAAGCCTATAACTCGAGGAACTTAGTATTCCTTCTCTGGTTGACTGTTCTTGCAGTCAAAAAATGGAGCACCAGTGAGTGAAAAAATGCCCGAACTGTATCGGGCATTTCTGACTCATGATGATCAATCAGGCAAACTTCCTTACTTCACCTTCACCATCAACATTATCAACACAACGGCCACAGAGTGTTTTGTGAGCTTCGATAGTGCCAACGTCTTCACGACGGTGCCAGCAACGAACACACTTCTCATGCTCTGACTTGCGAACAGCCACCTTCAGACCATCAACATCGGTATCCACGGCATTAATAGCTTCACAAAGAGGCTTCAGTTCAGCCTTGGAAGTAATCAGGACAAAGCGCAGTTCATCGCCAAGCTTGCCCAGTGTTTCGAGCAGTTCTTCATTGGCAAACAAGGTTATTTCTGCTTCAAGTCCGCCACCGATCACACTTTCATTACGGTCACCTTTTCGAGCATCTTCAAGAGCCTTGTTAACAGCGTGTTTCACGGTCATGACGGAGTTCCAGTATTCAGCACCCAACTCATCACCCTCAAGACTTATCAGGTTTTCATACCAGGTTTCCAGCAGAACAGACTTGCTGCGCAGACCAGGAATAGCCTGCCAGATCTCATCAGCTGTAAAACTGGTGATAGGCGCTATCCAACGGGCAAACGCTTCAACGATATGGAACATAGCGGTCTGACAGCTTCGACGCGCCAGACTATCTGACTGCGTTGTATATTGACGATCCTTGATAATATCCAGATAGAAACCGCCCAGATCCAGAGAGCAGAAATTATGGACTTTCTGGTAAACATTCAGAAAATTGTAGCTGTCATAAGCGTCAATGACTTCTTCCTGCAATTTCATGGCTCGATCCACTGCCCAGCGATCCAGAGACAGCATATCGTCCCGGGCCACAGTGTCAGTTTCAGGGTTAAAACCGTTCAGGTTTGATAGCAGAAAACGAGCCGTGTTTCGAATACGACGATAGCTGTCTGCCGTACGCTTGAGAATTTCATCAGATACGGTCATTTCTGCGGTGTAGTCAGTTGCAGAGACCCAGAGGCGCAGAATATCGGCGCCCAGTGACTTGAATACCTTCTGGGGAGCAATGACATTACCCAGAGACTTGGACATCTTGCGACCATTGGCATCCACCGTGAAACCATGAGTCAGGAGCTGCTTATAGGGAGGCACTCCTTTGGTAGCAATACCGGTCTTCAGGGATGACTGGAACCAGCCACGATGCTGGTCAGAACCCTCTACATAAATATCTGCAGGTGAATGCAGGCCCTTGCGACGATCCAGCACAGAATAATGAGTGACGCCGGAATCAAACCAGACGTCCAGAGTGTCTGTCACCTTCACGTAATGTTCAGCGTCTTCCGCTGTTAAGAGGTCAGAAAGCTCCAGATCAAACCAGGCATCCATACCTTCACGCTCGACTTTCAAGGCCACTTTTTCAATCAGGGCAGAAGTATCCGGGTGCAGCTCTTCGGTTTCCTTGTGAATAAACAGAGCAATGGGCACCCCCCAGGTACGCTGACGAGAAATACACCAGTCGGGGCTCTGACCCAGCATGGACTCCATACGGTTACGGCCCCAGTCCGGAGTGAACTTGACGTTATCCAGTGACTTCATGGCGGTATTCAGCAGACCTTCTTTTTCCATGCTGATAAACCATTGAGGTGTAGCCCGGAAAATCAAAGGCGTTTTGGTTCTCCAGCAGTGTGGATAGCTGTGCACCATTTTGGCCTGAGCCAGCAAACGACCATTACCTTCGACCGCTTCGACAACCTTTGGATCAACCTTGTAAACGTGTTCACCAGCAAACTGTTCAACGTGGCTGCGATAAACACCGGCATCATCCAGGTAGTTCAGAGTGCCAATGCCGTATTTTTTACCAACATTAAAGTCATCCACACCGTGGTCAGGTGCAGTATGAACACAGCCGGTACCAGCGTCGGTTGTGACGTGATCACCCAGGATCAGTGGGATTTCACGCTTGTAGAATGGGTGGGCAACTTTTTTGCCTTCCAACCGGACGCCCGGGCTACGGGCAATCATGGTGTAGTCTTCAATGCCATAACGCTGCATGGCTGACTCAACCAACTGCTCGCCAAGAATCAGTCGTGCAGGCTGACCGTTTACCTGACACTGAATCAGGGCATAACCCAATTCAGCTCCCAGTGTCACCGCCTGAGAAGATGGCAAAGTCCATGGCGTTGTTGTCCAGATGACAACAGCTACCTCCCCTTCACCTTGCTCTTCACTGTCAAAATCAAATGCAGACAGCAGGTCAGCATCATCAAGAGCGGCATAACGCACATCAATCTGGGTGGACGTTTTTTCCTGGTATTCCACTTCAGCCTCAGCCAATGCAGAACCTCCGGCCACACTCCAGTAAACAGGCTTATAACCTTTCACCAGATGACCGTTGTCGGCTATTTTACCCAGGGCTCGAATTATGTCGGCTTCGGTCTGGAAATCCATGGTCAGATAGGGCTTATCCCAGGCACCCAGAATGCCCATGCGCTTAAAGTCTTCACGTTGACCATTAACCTGTTTGCTGGCGTAATCACGGCATTTGGCACGGAAAGTTTTAAAATCAACCTTATCACCCGCTTTGCCCAGCATACCTTCCACTTTGTGCTCAATCGGCAGACCGTGGCAGTCCCAGCCCGGCACATAGGGCGCATCAAAACCGCTCAGGGTTTTGGACTTGATGATCATGTCCTTAATGATTTTATTGACCGCGTGACCGATATGAATATCGCCATTGGCATAAGGAGGGCCATCATGCAGAATGAACTTTTCACGACCTTCAGATACCTTGCGAATTTCTTCATAAAGCGCCTCGTCGTACCAGCGCTTGAGCATTTCAGGCTCACGCTTGGCCAGATTTCCACGCATTGGGAAATCAGTCTCCGGCAAGTTCAATGTATGCTTATAGTCGGTCATAGTTGGATCTCATCATCACACGTCTTGCGGGCCAGACACACATGCCCATCAATCGTCATCCCAAACTGTTTTAAGAAACTCGTTCGGAGGTTCCGAACGACGTTCCCGGCAATCTTCTCACGACCTGTTCCATCTAAGCGTTCATGAAACAGGTTTTTCAATCTGGCTTATTGATGAAAGAAGCTTCTTGCTGCTTTTACATCATCGGTAATCGCTGCCTTGAGGGCATCCAGCGATTCAAACTTTTTCTCATCACGGATTTTCTTAATAAACTCAACCCGCAGAGTGTGGCCATAAAGGTCTCCCTGGTAATCCAGAAGATGCACCTCCAGCATGGCACGCTTAGCCTCCAATGTGGGCCTGACACCCAGATTCGCTACCGCATCGTGGCTTCGGCCATCGAACAACACCCTGACTGCAAACACTCCCTGTATGGGCAGCGTCCGCCTGCAGACACGTATATTGGCTGTTGGAAAACCCAGCTGCCTACCCAGCTGCCGACCTTTGATAACACGCCCCATCATGGTGAAGGGACGCCCTAACAATTTTTCTGCTGCACTCAGACTCACATTCGCCAACTGCTGACGGATCCGGGTACTACTGATACGATCCATATCCATGGATACCGTTCGGGTATCGCACACCTCAAACCCGAACTGATCGCCCATCTTTCTCAGGTGCGCAAAATTTCCCTGCCGTTTCAGTCCGTAACGGAAATCATCTCCCACTATCAGGTAGCGTATGTCCAGCCCATCCACCAGCACCTTCATAACAAAATCATCCGGCGTAAGGTTTTGCAGCTTCTGATTAAAAGGCAGGCACAATACCTGTTCAACACCGGCCTCTTCCAGAAGCGTCAGTTTTTCTCTCAGGTTGGAAAGCCTCGGCGGCGCCTGACCGCCCTGAAAATATTCCCGGGGCTGAGGTTCAAAAGTGATCACGCAGACCCTGACGCCCAACTCGAAGGCTTGCTGCCGCAGTGTCTCCAGGATAGTGCGGTGCCCCAGATGAACACCATCAAAATTACCAATAGTCGCAACACAGGCGCGATGCTCCGGTCTGATATTGTGCATTCCGCGAATCAACTGCATTGGGCGGTTTATTCTCTGTTAGGCTGGCAAAGGCAGGGATTATATCTCAGGTGCGTTATGGACTTAAGAGCCATATTCATCAAATCGCTGCTCTTTTTTCCGGGATTGAATATTTCGCTCATGAAACTGCTAAAAGGAAATCTGGCAGACAATAACAAGCTGTCCGCCGGACCCTGGTCTTTAATGTCTGAATTGAGCAGGGCGCAATCCCATGACCAAGAGTGCCGCTGCGTAAACAGCAAGTCCGGCACCAACCACTTTCGCCATTTCAGACACTCTCTGCCAGAGCGTGGCATCCAACCACCAGACAGCCTCCCCCGCCATCCAGACCAATAGCAGCGCCATTGCAAGATTGGCAAAGATCAGACGCCCACAGAATAACCACCACCCCGATTCAGGAGTGAATACTCCGGAACGTTTTAACCCCCACAACAATAACCCGGCATTCAAGAAGGCAGACAAAGTGGTAGCCAGAGCCAGACCAGCATGTTTCAGCCAGAAAACCAACATCAGATTAAGAGCCATATTGGCCACCATCGCGATAATGGCAATCTTGACCGGAGTCTTGGTATCCTGACGGGCAAAGTAGCCTGGCGCAAGCACCTTGATCAACATAAAGGCGATCAAACCCAGAGAATAAGCCCGCAGACTCATACCCGCCATCACCACATCCCGGTTCTGCATCTCACCGTAATCAAATAATGTTGCCAGCAGAGGCTCTGACAATATGAACAGCGCAATGCCCGCTGGAACGCCAATCAACAGGACAAGACGAATAGCCCAATCCAGGGTTTTGGAAAACTGATCTCCGGCGTCATCAGCATGCTTGCGAGAGAGGCTCGGAAGAATCACTGTGGCAATGGCGATACCAAAAACACCCAGCGGCAGTTCTGACAGGCGGTCAGAGTAATAAAGCCAGGAAACACTTCCGGTTTCCAGAAAAGATGCCAGCACCGTATCCAGCAACAAGTTGATCTGACTGACAGATACCCCGAATAACGCCGGAATCATCAGTTTTACGATTCGCCTCACACCTTCGTGCTTATGTCCCCACCCGGGGGCAGGCAGCAGGTGAATCTGCAGTAAAAAAGGAATTTGCAGCAACAACTGTGACACACCGGCAATCACAACCCCCCAGGCCAGAGCCATGACAGGCTCATCAAACCATTGCGACAGGAAGACAGTTGAGCCAATCAGACTGAGATTCAGCAGGACCGGGGTAAAGGCAGGTACCGCAAACCGGTTGTAACTATTCAGTATGGAGCCCGCCAGAGCAGTCAGCGATATCAGCAAAAGATAGGGAAAAGTAATCCTCAGCATCTCTTCAGCCAGCAGCAGCTTTTCAGGGTAATCAACAAAACCCGGAGCAAACAGGCGGATTAAAAGGGGAGAGGCCAGCATACAGACCAGAGTCACCAGCAGCAGCAAAACCGTCAGGGTACCACTGACCCGACTGAGCAGATAGCGCACCTCTTCAAAGCTGCGTTTACTACGATACTCTGACAACACTGGTACAAATGCCTGGGAAAAAGCGCCCTCAGCAAACAGCCGACGAAGAAAATTTGGAATCTTGAAGGCTACAAAGAATGCATCTGCTGACGAAGTAGAACCAAAGTACCCTGCAATGACTACATCTCTGGCCAACCCCAACACTCTGGAAAGCATGGTCATCATTCCCACAACCACACTCGATCTCAACAAACCGGGCGTTTTATCCTCATCTTCACTCTTCTGAGGGCTCTCTGATAGGTTCTCTATGGACATTCAGGTTGCTCAAACGATCAAAAACTGGCGATAGTACTGAGTTGTCAAAGTTAATAACAGCATGATGCGGGTTTGCGTGCCAAAGCGTCAAGAAGCCTTATTGACAACCCTTGTTCAAATAGGCATGATTCCGCGACTCGACTGTATGGGTATGGCACTGGTGAAGCCCTTGCCCGGGGGATTCGTCGGTGACGCGGCAAACACCATACTCCCAACAGGGTGCCCGAAGCAGCCCTGTTTAAAGACAGTGCAAACGGTTAATCAAGATTCTTAGGAGCACCACAAATGGCTAACTCTCCATCCGCCAAGAAGCGCGCCCGTCAGGCTGAGAAGCGTCGTAATCACAATGCTTCCCTGCGCTCCATGGTTCGTACTTCCATCAAGAAAGTAGTTCGCGCCATCGAAGCCAAAGACATTGAACTGGCTAAAACTGAATACATCGCGGCTGTGCCAGTGATCGACCGCATGGCCGACAAAGGCATCATCCACAAAAACAAGGCTGCTCGTCACAAGAGCCGCCTGAATGCACAGATCAAAGCTCTGTCTGCATAATTGTTAGCCCCGCGTAGCAAGGGCATTACAAAAAGGCCGGTTTTTTACCGGCTTTTTTTATGCCTTTACAAATTGAAACTTTAAATTCACAACTATACTTCCGCATTGTTTCTTTCTACCCCCTCTCAACGAGGATCTTAATCATGCGGTATGTTTATTCGTTACTCTTGCTCGCTTTCAGCTGCCTGACAGCAACGCTCTCTTATGCGACGCCCACTCCACAGGAATTCACTTTGGTATTTTGCGCCCCAAAAGGCACATCGACTGAGGTAATTACCGAGATGGGAATAGCCAAATTCGCCTACAAAATAAACCCCGTCGAGGCTGCTGCAATCGTACAAGAGACGGTGTCTGATTACCCCACACTTCCAAAAGTCGTCTGCACCGGCGAGATCACAAAGATCATGCAGATAGCCAAAATTGGCAATCACCCTACTCCGACCGAAAGCGATCATGAGTTCTTCCGGAAGATCGCAGATGCTGTTACCAAGACTCATGCGTCGTTCGAGACATTCGCCAGGGGCGACAATCAGTTCCTTTACCGAACTATCGCCATGGAGAACGCAAAAGAGGTTTTCATGGACTCCAGGAATGCTCAAGCCTCCGAACAAAAAGATTCCGGCCTGACCAATAGTGGAATCAGCGATTATATGAGCAAAAATACCGGCATGCTCCTCCTGCTTCCACCTCTGGCATTCGGTGCAGCCGGTGCCTCTGAATACACCATTTACTACGTTATGGCACTCGCTCTGGGTATTTCGTTTCACCAAACAGGCATCTGGAATTCACTGACCATCCTGACACTGAATACCGCCGGCATCATTGCTCAGGCAAACCTTCTTTACCAACAAAACAAGGGCGCCGAGTTTCAAGACGATTGGGATACCGGAGGCTATGCTTTAGAGACAGTAAAAGAGGAGTATCAGAAGTTACACACGGAAGGCACAGATTATAACACTGTAGCAACCACCTCATGGGCTGTTCTGAGCCAACAAGTCGCAGTCTCTGCATTTACCTTCAGCTCCATCAAAATGGCAGCGGCCAAATATTTAGGCATGGGCGCAAGAAGCGCTCTGGGTGTTTCATTTGGTCAGGCTGCCTTTAACATTATCTTTGAAAGTTTGACAGGCTCCCCTCTGGAAGACTGTATCCCCATTTTCAAATACAATAGGAAACACAGCGCCATCAGTGCCAAAAACTGGCCTTACTACGGCAAAAAATTTGTCGCCTCCAACTTTTTCCTGATTCTCTGGGCTGCCAAACAATCAGGATTGATTGCCAGCCATACTGCCTGGCTGGGCAAACACTTGGCAAAAGCATCATCCTTTCTGTGGAGAAAAAACAAACAGGAATAAAAGTGTGAAAACCGGGATCAGATCATGAAGTCTACTTTCAAAATAAGTTACGATCTGGTCCCATAGACCCCATAACTGGCTCAATGCCCTGCAAGCACCATATTATCTCGATGCAAAAGCTCAGGCTCTCCCGAATAACCTAGCAATTCACCAATCCTGTGACTGGGTTTACCAATAATTTTCCTGGCATCATCTGAACCATAATTGATCAAACCACGAGCCACTTCATGGCCGGACTCATCGACACAGGCCACCATCTCCCCGCGGAGGAAGCGCCCCTCTACAGCCTTTACCCCGACAGCAAGAAGGCTTTTGCCCTGATTTTTAAGCACATTCACTGCACCCGCATCCAGCATCAGCTTACCTGAAGTCTGCATATGCCCCTGCAACCACTGCTTGCGAGCAGCCATTCGTTCATGATCCGGCGTGAGCAAAGTACCCAGAACTTCCTGCTCAAAAAGACGACGGATGACATTCTCAATCTTCCCACCGACGATGACTGTTGCCGCACCAGAAGCCGCAGCCTGACGAGCTGCCCGAAGCTTGGTTTGCATACCACCGCGACCCAGACGACCGCTGACACCACCCGCCATAGCATCCAAAACAGGATCAAGGGCTCTGGCCTCATTCATCAATCTCGCAGCGGGGTTTTTACGAGGATCTTCTGTATACAAACCATTCTGATCCGTCAGAATCACCAGAACATCGGCCTCCACCAGATTGGCCACCAGTGCACCGAGGGTATCGTTATCACCAAATCGAATCTCATCGGTCACAACGGTATCGTTCTCATTAACGACGGGCACCACCCCCATATCGAGCAACGTCCTCAGGGCACTGCGAGCATTCAGATATCGTTGACGATTACTGTGATCAGCGTGAGTCAGCAGCACTTGGGCTGGTTGAACATCATGCCTCTGAAAACTGCTTTCCCAAGTTTGAACCAGTCGCGTCTGACCCACAGCAGCAGCAGCCTGAAGCTCATTCAGAGCACTCGGCCGCTGCTTTTTCCCAAGCTTTTCCATACCTGCCGCTACCGCCCCGGATGATACCAGAACCAGCTCAATGCCCTGTCTACGCAGTTCGCACAACTGATCAACCCAACCATCAATCTGTTCAACGGCCAGACCACGTCCTTCATCCGTTAACAGGGCGCTGCCTATTTTGACCACCCAGCGCCGGGCTGTTTTCAGTCTGCTACGCTCACTCATGCTACTCTCCTGCGCTCTCTTCTTTAAGATCAGGGTGCGTAGAACACTTCAACGTCATCATCGTCGTCATGATCATCATCGTCTCGAGCCGCTTTTTCAGCCTTTCTGGCCAGACGCTGCTGCCTTCTCTCTTCTGCCAGCTCGCGCATTCGCCTGCGAGCCTCTTGTTCCAGCTTGTGACGAACCTCTGCTTCCTGAGCGGCCATTTCTGCATCTTCGCTTTCCTGAAGATTACGTTCTTCAATGTAAGTCATCAGGTCCTGAGCCAGCTTTTCTGTGCCCCGGGAAGAGATTGCAGAAATCTTATAAACAGGACCTTCCCAACCCAGTTCTGAGATCACCTGATCACAGACTCTCTTCTGCTGATCTTCCGGCAACAGGTCGAGCTTGTTCAATACCAACCATCGCTCACGCTCAGCCAGGGCAGGACTAAAACGTTTCAATTCATCCACAATGGCATTAGCAACATGTACAGGATCGCTCTCATTAAATGGAGCCACATCAACCAAATGCAGGAGTACACGACAACGTGAAAGATGTTTCAGGAATCGAATCCCCAAGCCAGCACCTTCAGCGGCACCCTCAATCAGACCGGGAATATCAGCAATAACAAAACTGCGATGTTTCTCCACACTCACTACACCCAGGTTAGGCACCAGTGTGGTAAAGGGATAGTCTGCCACTTTCGGCTTAGCCTGAGAGACTGAGCGAATAAAGGTGGACTTACCTGCATTGGGCATACCCAGTAGACCCACGTCGGCAATAACCTTGAGTTCCAGTCGAAGCGAACGCTCTTCACCCAGAGAACCTTTGGTAGTCTGCCTCGGAGCACGGTTGACGCTGGATTTAAAACGGGTGTTACCCAGACCGTGCCACCCCCCCTGGGCTACCAGTAGTTTCTGGCCCACGTGAGTCAGATCACCCATCACTTCTTCTGTTTCATCATCCACAACCGTAGTGCCTACAGGTACCGGCAATTCTAAATCCTGCCCCTTGGCACCGGAACAGTTGCGACCACGACCCGCTTCGCCACTTTCTGCCTTATAACTGCGCTGATAACGATAATCCACCAGCGTGTTCAGGTCATTCTCTGCAACCACATAGATGCTGCCACCGTCACCACCATCACCACCGTCCGGTCCACCCTTGGCAACGTATTTTTCACGCCTGAAACTCAGGCAGCCATTGCCACCTTTGCCAGCCTGAACTTTGATGATGGCTTCATCAACAAACTTCATTCAAAACCTCCCGCAGCAATGACTTCAAACGGTCAATACCTGCAGATAAATACTCAACCAGATGCCCACAGCAAAAGAAAAGCATTGACCTCCAGACACTCAACCTCAGGAGTCTACACCACTCAAATCACTTTACGCACATACAAGAAAGCCCCGCCAAAAAGCGGGGCTTTTCTATGGCGTCACCCTCAACAGGGGGGCGAACACCAGAAGTACTGTTACGCAGCTTCGATGCGAACGTACTTACGCTTCTGAGGACCTTTAACCTCAAAAACAACCTTGCCATCAGCCTTGGCGAACAGAGTGTGATCCTTGCCAATGCCGACATTCTCACCCGCGTGGAATCGGGTACCACGTTGTCGAACCAGGATGTTACCTGCGCTGACGACCTGACCGCCGAAACGCTTAACGCCAAGGCGTTTACTTTCTGAATCGCGACCGTTACGAGTAGAACCACCCGCTTTTTTGTGAGCCATGCTGCTCTCCTTTTAGCTCGGTCCAACAGCCGGCTACCACACCAGATGCAGACCTTAGAAGTATTTAACGAACTGCTTCCAGCCCATCAGCCATGCCTTTTAAAGGCCTGAATTAGCCAGCAATGCCGGTAATTTTCAGCTCAGTGAACCACTGACGGTGGCCCATTTGCTTGCGGTGGTGCTTACGACGCTTGAACTTGATGATCTTGATCTTTGGACCACGACCATGAGCTACAACTTCAGCAGTAACCTTGGCACCCTCAACAACAGGAGCGCCAATTTTGACTTCTTCTCCGTTGGCTACCAGCAGTACATCACTGATATCCAGACTCTCACCTGCCACTACGTCCAGCTTTTCAACCTTCAGGGTTGTGCCTTCAGCAACACGGTACTGCTTGCCGCCAGTTTTGATAACTGCGTACATATTTATCTCCGAAAATCCTAAATAGCCTCTTTGTCAAAGGCATCCGGCGAGATCAGGACTCATTCAAAAGAATAAAGCCAAGGTACTCTGACCGGAATTTTCAATACTATCTACGTCTATCTGATCATCACTTCCAGATGGGCTGCGCCGCATAAGCCTCTGGTCAGCTCTGAAAACAGAGCCCAAAAGCATGACAAAATGGACCGCCGCCCGGATTCTCAGCCAGATTGTTAGACAGGGGCGCAAATTCTAAGGAATTGCAACCCGACTGGCAACCCCGATTTGTCTACGATACTCCCAGAGATTATACCCATGAAACAAGCACTGAAGTCATACAGCTATTGACAGTCAGGCGGCCACTACCTAGGATGCTCGATTTGCCAATCTCTGCAGCAGCCATATGCCTGAACGCAACAAGCACTCCTTTCAAACCGTTGTCAGCGAAGATTTTGCCCTGGTTAACCAGTGCATCGCCGAACAGCTGCATTCGGATGTTGTCATGGTCAGCAAGATTGGCCAGTACATAATCCAGTCCGGAGGCAAGCGGCTCAGACCCCTTCTGGTTCTGCTGACTGCACGCGCCACAGGCTTCCGGGGACATGATCATATCTCACTGGCGGCTATCATCGAGTTTCTCCATACCGCAACCCTGCTGCACGATGATGTCGTGGATCAATCTGACCTCCGCCGGGGACGTGACACAGTGAATGCCCTCTGGGGTAATGCTCCCAGCGTTCTTGTGGGCGACTTTCTCTATTCCCGTGCCTTTCAAATGATGGTCGGCCTTGACAACATGAAACTGCTCAGGATCCTCTCTGATGCCACCAACATCATTGCTGAAGGTGAAGTCATGCAGTTGATGAATATCAACGATGCCAGTGTGACAGAAGAACAATATATGGATGTCATCCGATGCAAGACTGCCATGTTGTTTGAAGCTTCTACTCATACTGCCGCGACCCTCTCCGGTGTGGATAGCGAGGTTGAGCAGTCCCTGAGAGACTATGGCCATCATCTGGGCATGGCATTTCAACTGGTGGATGACCTGCTGGATTATGAGGGCGACAGTGAAGACATGGGAAAAAACCTCGGTGATGATCTGGCAGAAGGCAAACCTACCCTGCCTCTGATATTCGCTCTCTCCGAAGGCACCCCGGAGCAGAAAGCGTTGGTCAGGGATGCCATTGAACAGGGTGGCCTGGATAAGATTGATCAAGTGGTTGAGGCGGTTCGTTCCTGTGGGGCGCTGAATTATACATCCCTGAAGGCAAGAGAACAGTCTGACAAGGCTATTACCTGCCTGCAAGCCCTGCCTGACAGTGAGTTTCGTGACGCGATGGAAGATCTGGCACGTTTTGCTGTGGCCAGAACGTTCTGAACAGATGGCCGCAGCAGGTTTACTGGAACTCAATGACACCGATCCCCATCCACTGTTCGTTCATATGAGTGATCTCAGTGACACGCTGCCTCTCCCGATAGGATAGCCGCAGGTCGTTCCAGCAACGCCGCGTGCCGCCGTCGAGGTGATCGTATTCAGTCCCATGAATATCGTGGAAGCCGCACAAGCGGGCGTACCGCCCGAGGTTCATAAAGTCACGCTTCATGCCGTGATAGGAATGGTCACCATCAATGAACACTACGTCAAAAGCCCGTCCGCAAAAATCAGCGGAAGTCATGGACACCTGCTTTCGGAGCGGGAGGCGCTGGGCGTAGTGATCCCAGTCCCGGAAGTTGTCTTCAATGTCCACGCAATGATATTCAAGTTCCGCATTGAATCGACTTAGGACCGCAGAGGTAAATGTCGCAAATCCTCCATACATCACGCCTATCTCGATGAACGAGGCTGGCTCGCGTTCGATGCAAAGCAGCAGGAAGTCAACGTACTCCGTGGGAATTTGCAGCAACCCGAAATTCGATGCACTTATGTATTCCTGGAATGCGCCGTACAGTTCCCAGCCCTGGTATATGCATCCGAAGCGTTTCAGTAGCTGGAGCAGGTAGGCGCGCCGCCTCAACTGCTCTGGCGGAGCAGTAAGAATTTCGTCGATGACCTCCCGGCCCTTCGCCATGTCGTGACACAGCGCATTATCTTCCATTCGGGACAGTGCTTCATTCATTGGTTTAAACCCGTTTTTGATTCTGAGAGCACCCTTGCGCAGGGCTTCAATGTCGGTTTTAACAGCATCTTTGAATGAGGATTTCAATTCAAAATACATAGAACTCCGCTAAGCGGGTCTCAAAAAGACTCACTCGCGTGAAGCCAAACCCGTCGCATCGTTGAAGTCAAGATAGCATCAGAATGCATATCTCGGAGAACGCGGCAAAATACTTTCTATCTATGCCAGACTTAATGAACTTTTTTCAACAGCCAAGGTTGTCAGATCAAGCAGCCTATAGCCAATTGGTCAACGTATTTTACGGCACTGGGCAGATTAGGGGGGGGCAGTTCCAAAGGTTCATTGTTGCCTGAGGACTGCCAGACATGACCATCAGCCACAGTGATCTGTGACTTTATCCAACTGTCCTGAAGACTGGCTGGATAACCCTCCCTGAAAAAAACCGAAATTTGTTCGCTTTAAAACAGTGTTTGATCTCTAACATCGAGCAGGGATCTAATATTTTGGCATGTGGCCACCTCAGAAAATACTTACTAGAAACCTAAATCGAAACTGATATCTGGACCGCTTACATCGAAGCTGCCTAAATCGAGACTGCCACCGAGACCGCTTACATCGAGGCTACCTAAATCGAGACCGCTTACATCGAGGCTGCCTAAATCGAGACTGCCACCGAGACCGCTTAAATCCAGACTGCCTACATCGAGGACGTCCCCAAAGACTGAATCTGAAATAGACAGGTTTATTCCAGAAGAGCCATTTGTGCTGTCCAAGGATAAGTTTTCGGTTACAGCATCGGAGCATCCAGAAGCCACCTCGGCAATATGCAAGCCAGAGCTTATATCAAGTGGCTGGTCTGTAATATTCCCGACATTAATATCATCTAAAAAGCCGGAAGCGGGTGTGGATAAATTTCCTGTGACAGTAGACGGAGAAAGATCTCCGCGCACATCACCGGTATCAAATGAATAACTGCTACCCATATTGACGGGATATTCAGGGTTTAACAGGGCAGTGTACACATACGGCATCCAAAATCCATCTATTGGAAAAAACCAGGCAGCAGGATTCATTTGAGCCAAGCTATAGTAATAACTGCCAAGCTTCTGATGGTGCAACGACAATGAGTTGTCTAATTCTTGCTTTTTCTGGCTCACAATTTTATCGAATTCATGGGATTTAATTAAGACCTGAGCGTCAAGCTTGCGCTTAAGATTACCGATGGCCATTTCTTTTATCTTCTGACATCTGTTTTCTGTGGTTGGATTAGCTTTGATCTTTTTAATCATTGTATTTATTATATTTGGTCTCGGTATATGTCTTTGGTAAGTATTTGGGTTCATATGTGTTTCATTAAAAAACTTGTCGATTAGTTTTTCAGCGCTTTCTCTCATTTCGTCTGTGGGCGCTATTATCATAGCCTCCAAGGAAAGCGTAATAGCCTTTTTTAAAGGTTTTTCTACTCTTTCTGTATCATAACGATTTAGAATGTAACGAAAACCAAGATCAGCTTTAGAAAATTCCTCGAAAGCTTTTTCAATTTTTTCATTATAACGAATGCGAATACTTGGTTCTCTAATTAGAGTGCTAATTTGATGTTGATAATTAGCTTTTTGTGAGTCAATAATCTTTTTAACCCGTGACTGACTGTTTTTAATAAAAACTTCTCTTGATGCGTCTACGGCTTTATAAAACTGCTGATGGATTTTCTGTTCAATAATTTTTTTATGAAGTTTCCTGAGGTCAATATGATCTGGATTTATTGCTAAAGCTTTTAGGCAAAAGGTGCTCTTGTCTTTATCAAAAGCGGTATGTTTGGTGAGCTGGTAAAAGTGCTCAAATCTGGCTGCCTGGGATACCACTTTTTTATATAAGATATCAAAATGTTCTGAGAAATGTGAATTTAAGGCAGTAACTTTATTAAATGTATGGAGTGCATCATCAAAGTCTTTAATAAATGTGCACATTTTATAGAATAATCTGTCGGCAACTTCATCTTTGCGCAGTCCGCCCAGTCCGGCAAGACTTACTCTGATAAAAGCCTTTATCCCGGCAGCTAATGAGTCGACCTCGTTGATTAGTAAAGAAGATGCCTTTTTGAGAATTATTTTTTTACTGTCTTCACGGATAGCATTCATCTTCTTATCAAGTAAAAACAGTGATTCAGTGGATAGCTCTTCAGGTAAATCCTCTATTGTTTTTATCATACGCTGAATAAGAAAATTATGACTTAAATCTGACAGGGTTCTTATATATCCTTCATGATTTTCAACAAATTCTATTAACGACTCCATAGTGTCGAGTGAATCAAGGTGACGACACAAATTACCGACGGCCATGTCATTCAGTGTTGCATTCAAATTTTTAAGAAACTCTAAGTTACTTAGTATTCTATCTTGCCCCCACGTCTGCAGATTAATGCGAAGATGATTCAATCTTTTTTGCTCTTGCTCTATCTTTTGATCGACCAAACAAGAAACCCTGTATATCAACTGGAGAGTCTCGGCATTACCGGAGTCAGGGTGTTGAGCCTGGTCCTCGTCAAATAACGTCTTTAATGAGTCTTTCAACGAACAGAGCGTATCGGGAAATGCAATGAACTCAGATAGTTCTGAGTAGACGAGGTTTAGTAGGGGGTGGATACTGGAAAATGATTGGGTGGCACGCTTCAGGTTATCTTCCAAAAGCGTATCTATGCTCTGTATTTGTTCATCAAGTTTCTTCTGTAGCCTGACGTATCTTCTGTTATCGTGACTGCGTATGGGCCACTTAAGATTATCATCTATATTAGACTCCAATGTTCTCAACGCCAATTTGTTGCGCTGATAAGCTTCCAAAGGCTCATCCTTATCGGCATAAGTTTGAAAGCTATTCCGATAGCTATCAAGCTGGCGTTCATTTTCTCTAAGGTCTAAATGCAACCGAAAAGGTTTGGGTAGCAGGCATCGAATGCATGACTGTTCAATTGCAACAATTCTGGAGCGTCTTTGCAGTCCGGTACTTTGTGGTCCAGGTGTTAAGGCCGATGAATCGACGTTCACAAGGGGCAACACTGAAGAAGTGGTTTGCTCTCCATGATTTTGGGATGAATGCCATCTCGCATCAGTCTTTGCCAAGGAAAAATCATTTATCATAGTAATCTCCAATTTGTGCATGAGTGGTCAGTTAGACACAGACGCTGAGATAAGCCGATTAATCAATTCTTGCTAAGTGGTTCCTCAGTTGTTTTCCAGTATTTCTGACCATAATGACAAATTGGACAGTGATTTCATGAAAAGGTTTCAAACATTTTGCTGTTATTTTCTCATTACGTGAAATCTTTGCTGCATTGCTGATAAAGCCTGTCCTTCCAGTCTGTGATCCTGCCATCGTTGCTTCACTCAAAAAAGACATAAACTGCTCCCGACATTCTGTGACGGTGGATTCAGGTCAGATAATTAATTTTAATGTCTTCCTGGCAATATTCGGACTACTCTAACGAGAGCATTTTTGCCCCTTCGATCCGGACGATAGAAATCGTAGATCAAAATCTGATAGATGAATAAAATGAAGGGTCTATCAAACTGATGGGTTCTGAGGTGCAGCTTGATCCCATAAGTGATTGAAACCTGGCTTGGCAGTTGGAGATTCTCACGCCGTAGAGCACCGGAAAAAAAAGGTGGGCAGATTTAAAGCCCGCAAGAGCTTCGGTGACTATTTCACTCTAAACCGGGCTTTATGAGCAAGCTGATGAGCAAATTCACCCAGACGCTTTTTGTTCAACTGAGTCTTGAACCCGGGCAAGTTGATATTCATTTGCTGCAATTCAAGATTACCTGAACCAAACTGGAAAGCCTGACTGAGGTTGCGATCTTCCCGGCTAACGGGTTTGCGAGGATCAGGGACATAGCCTCTGGCCTCCACCTCGGCAGCAAAGCGCTTGATCGAGGCGTCGGCTTCTCCGGTTCGGTCCTTACCACTTTTACAATTGATATGACCCACCGCGCCTATCTTGAATGCCAGCAACTGGATTCGCTCAACCATCTTATAAGCATCTTCGCCTTCTGTTCGATAGTCGCCTGAAACATGAAGATCCCTTATTTGTTCAACCAGCATACGGACAACCTGCTTGGATTGCTCAGGGGCAGAGCCAGCCAGATAGTCGCCTACCCAACCTCCTACGGGATCAAACTGCTCAACAGAGCCCATCAGTTCAATAAGGCCCTCATTATTGACCCGCCTGGCCTCACCCCAGGGACGGACAACGGACTTCAAACCACCCAATGAAAGTGAATTGACACCATAATTGGTGTTGGCCAGCTTCATATTGACTCTGAGTTGATGTTTTTCGCCGTCGGCATCAGAAATGACCAATGGCTTACCCTCGTTAAGTTCTTTCTGAATTTCCTTGAGGGCGGCGACCTGCTCTCTCTGCATCTTCAGTTCATCATCATGAATATGCAGATAGTGCCTCAGTTTGTCGGCACTGAGCATAGACGTGGAGAGCATTTTCAAAGGAACAGGCTGCCCCGATGTCAAATAGTCGGGATTATCATCCAGAAACTGTTTTACAGCGGCCGTCACCAACTCCCTGGCCCGG
The DNA here is from genome assembly GCF_024606245.1 of Endozoicomonas sp. SESOKO2. Classification (NCBI taxonomy): domain Bacteria; kingdom Pseudomonadati; phylum Pseudomonadota; class Gammaproteobacteria; order Oceanospirillales; family Endozoicomonadaceae; genus Endozoicomonas; species Endozoicomonas sp. SESOKO2. The sequence goes on along the minus strand of NZ_JAHHPQ010000485.1, from coordinate 7,944 downwards.
TTTCTGGCTGCGGCAAGTCGGGGCTCTTTTTCTTTTATCCCATAGGCACAGAGGGTTCCGGAACGCAACCCTTTGAACAGAACTTTCTTGTTCCCCTTTTCTGCAGTCGACAGCTCAGATTGCGCCATATTGACGGCATGAAAGCGTTCACTGGTTTCAGTCGAAGGCCTGCCCATACCCTGATAAGAATGTTCAAAGATATCTTTTGCACCTTCTCCCCATTTCATTTGCGAAGCAGGGGTCAGCTGACTCTCATAATGCCGGGTTCGCCCCTCAATCCTCACATCCAGATGGGTAGTGATTTTTTCCCATTGAACTGTTGAGAGCACCAGACTGCGTGATTCTTTCAGTTTCTTCCTGGCATTATCCAGACCCACCTCTCCAAGCCGCTTCAATATACAGGCTGTATAAGCCTCTGCATCAACCACGGGCAGAGCGTCAGCGTGGGAAGCTCTTCCTGTTAGCTTCGCTCTGGCTGGAGGAAGATCATTGTCTGTTCCTTCCTGAATACGGTTAAAATGGTCACTCCACGTCTGGTGCAATGCCTTCAACTCTGCCAGCTTTTTGGTTTTCTTTCTGCTGAACAGACCTTCCTTACCTGAGTTGTTGATGAGTGCACTTTCATGCTCAATTTCACGCTTGAGAACATTAATAGCAGAAACCATCTCCAGACATTTAAACTTTTTCCACTGCTGCGGCCCCAGTGGATTCTCCTGATCACTGACCTCCAGCTGATCGATAAAATCCAACACACCATCGAGCTGCCCCACCAGATCATGGATAAGGGCCTGCTGCAATTGGGCAGGCAAATTTTGTGAATGACGCTCCAGTGCGTCCAGCGTCTTGATAAGCTGCCTGGCAAGCTCTCTGGCTTCTTCAGCCTGTTGGGCATAGCTGATGTTCTGCAGACGCTCCAATGGAGAACCGGAGAGAAGACCTGAAACACGGTTGGTGTAATACTCGGCATTACCTATCAGCTTCATCTCGTATTGACTGATATAGAGATCATCACCTTCTATCGGAGTTCCCGGGACTTTGTCCCTATCAAAGTGCTCTTCGGCCCAGAGCCTGAGCTGACCGGGAAAAAGAGTATGCCCCCCCTCTGCTTTGCTGTTGAGAAAGCGGGCCGTTTCGGGAATAGTGGTTGAGAAGATGGATTCATGATGACCGACTGCTTTTACCGCAAGTTCAAGAGCCTTTGATTGGCTCAGATAATCGGTATGACCAGAGAGCTGAAACTGAACGACTTCCTTAAGATGCTCCTGCTCGTGTGAAGGAAGAGATCGCCACTTAAAAGGTGTCGCAGTCTCAAACGCTTTTTCCACCATATCGGAATCCAGCCAGAGCTCTATACTGCTACAATTCAGCTTTCTGACATCTCTTAACAGGTCTGTGGCACGTGTTTCCAGCTTTTTAATGGTTCTTTGGTTCAGCGGCTTGCTTTTGAGATCATTGTGAAGCTGATTTTCCACAAAACTGCCGTACTTGGATACAAATGCCGTAGTCCCTTCACTGGCACTGAGTTTTTCACCTTCCCTCAGTTCTCTGACAGGTAGCGGCAGCAGCTCGGCCTCCCGACCACGCCACTTGCCTCTGACAGAAATGTCAGTGGATTCATGCTGCCCTCTGTCCAGCAGGGGTTGCAAACATTGCAAAGTCCGTTGCGATGGATTCAAAGCACTCACTTCCCTATCACCAATCTCCTCGCAACTGTTATCGGCCGGTTTAGCCAAAAGTCCTGCGTTATCAGGCACAACACCTGATTTCAATCTTTCATGATGAGTCTGGCTTTGCGCAACAGAGCGGATATAATGTCGCCATTTTTTCAAGCTCTGAAATCAGGCAAAACATCAATGAGTGGATTATCCCCCGAAGTGGCAAAGCGTCGAACCTTTGCGATCATCAGTCACCCGGACGCTGGTAAAACCACCATCACGGAAAAGCTCCTGCTTCTGGGTGGTGCTATCCAGATGGCAGGTACTGTAAAAGGCCGCAAAACCGGTCGCATGGCCACTTCTGACTGGATGAAAATGGAGCAGGAGCGGGGGATCTCGATCACTACCTCGGTCATGCAGTTCCCTTATAAAGGTTGCACTGTCAACCTGCTAGACACTCCCGGACACGAAGACTTCTCAGAAGACACCTACCGCACCCTGACGGCTGTGGATAGCTGTCTGATGGTGATTGACGGCGCCAAGGGTGTCGAGGACCGTACTATTAAACTGATGGAAGTCTGTCGTCTGAGAGACACCCCTATCTTCACTTTCGTCAACAAGATGGACCGTGAAGTCCGGGACCAGATTGAAGTGTTGGACGAAGTGGAAAGCATCCTGAAAATCCAGTGCGCTCCCATCACTTGGCCGATCAGCATGGGCAAAAACTTCAAAGGGGTTTATAACCTTTACACCGACACCATTCACCTCTTCACACCGGGTCAGGGACACACAATACCCGACGACATTCGTATCAAGGGACTTGAGTCTGAAGAAGCTAAAGAGCTGCTGGGTGATATTCACGAAGACTTTGTGGATGAAGTGGAACTGGTACGTGGCGGCAGCCACGAGTTTGATCTGGAAGCCTATCATGCCGGCAAGATGACGCCTGTTTTCTTTGGCACTGCCCTGGCCAACTTTGGTGTCCGTGAAATGTTGGATGACTTTGCCAAGTGGGCTCCAGCCCCCCTGATCCGAGAAACAGACCAACGAACCGTGGAACCGGACGAAGCCAAATTCTCCGGCTTTGTCTTCAAGATCCAGGCCAATATGGACCCTAAACACCGTGACCGCATCGCCTTCCTGCGCATCTGCTCTGGCAAATACACCCGTAATATGAAAATGAAGCATGTACGGATCGGCAAAGATGTAAAAATTGCCGACGCTGTGACCTTCCTGGCCGGTGATCGCTCCCATGTGGAAGAAGCCATCTCTGGTGACATTATCGGCCTGCATAACCACGGTACCATCCAGATTGGCGATACTTTCAGTCAGGGTGAAGAGATCCGCTTTACCGGAATTCCACACTTTGCCCCCGAGCTTTTCAAACGCGTTCGCCTGAGAGATCCTCTGAAGCTCAAACAGCTTCAGAAAGGCTTGCAACAGCTTTCAGAAGAAGGCGCAACCCAGCTTTTCATGCCTCTGAACAATAACGACCTGATCCTGGGTGCGGTAGGTGTACTCCAGTTTGATGTCGTTATGCGTCGTCTCAAGGATGAATATAAAGTGGAAGCCATGTACGAACCGGTCAACGTCAATACTGCCCGCTGGGTGGATTGCGCAGACGAGCGCAAGCTGGAGGAGTTTAAGCGGAAGTGTGGCGACAACCTGGCTATTGATGGGGGTGGATACCTGACTTATCTGGCACCCACCCGTGTTAATCTCTCACTGGCAGAGGAACGCTACCCGGATATCACCTACCGAACGACCCGTGAGCACTAACCTCCCCTGTATCCTGCCACTTGGCTTTTAGAAGGTGTCGAAAAAGCGGAGTAGCAGGATCAACTTATCTGCATCGCCAGAATTGCACCAGCTTCAGTGATCCATGCTGCCGTGATCCATTGAGCCGTGATTCATCTCACCATGTTTCATGGCACTGTCATGGGCCGCATCTTTAGTTTGCTGACGAAGATCTTTTACCGGCACTTTGACATCTACAGCATCTCCGTCAGAGAAGTGCAGGGTGATATCAACCTCACCACCGGCTTCCATTGGTCTCTTCAACCCCATCAGCATGATATGATTGCCACCGCTTTTCAGAGATTCTGTCTTGCCTGCCGGAATATCAATATCTTCCAGCTCGAACATTTTCATCATATTCCCTTCATGCTTGTGGCCATGCAGCTCCACACGAGCCGCACTGGCACTGTCAGCAGAGACCAGCTTGATATCTTGTTTACCCTTATTGGTAATAGTCAGAAACGCCGCAGAGTTTTTGGAAACAGCCGGTACCGCTCTTGCGTACTGATCCTTTATCTCAACATCTGCTGCCTTAAGGGCCATAGATGTCATGGCGGGGAAAACAATTGCGAAAATAGCTGCCAAAGGCTTCATACTTTAACTCTCCAGTTCAAAAACAACCGTTGTCACTTCGGAACCTGACTCAATCACCAGTTTGGCCAACCAGACCATTTCCTTATCAACCGTGCAAAACGTCAGATTGCCCACACCACTGTAGACCGTAGACCCAAAAAAAGAGGGCTGCTTGTAGAGTGGAAAAGGAGCTAATCCCATTGACATGTCCCGACCAATAAACTCCATGGTAATCCTGTCTGCAGACAGACCTTTCAGACGAACTTCAACATCAAGGGGTTCCAGCTTTGGCAGGCTGGATGGCCTGATATTCAGCTCAATCTGACTGTCTCCTGTCGTCAGTCGACATCCTTCAGACACCAGACATTTCTTCTGATAGCTCTGTCGGGTCAGCCCTGTTTCAGATTCCAGCTTGAAGTAGCGGGGTAAAAAAACCAATGCTGCAATCAGCACCACCAAAACACCCAGCCCTGTGTACTGCTTTATTTTCATCGGGGTAACATAACAGACTGACGCTCTGTGACCAAATATGTGATCATTATGACCCCCATGCCGGAATTGTTCGACAGCCACTGCCATCTGGACTTTCCTGAGTTTGATCAGGATCGTAATAAAACCCTTGAACAATGCTGGCTCTCAGGTGTCCACTCAATCTGCATACCAGCAACGGAAGCCCGTTACTGGCCCAGAGTGCTGAAACAAGCTCATTCGGTGCCAGATTCTGTGCGACTTTATGCCGCACTTGGATTACACCCTTATTTTCTGAAAAGCCATAAACCTCATCACCTTGATGAACTGAAAGTATTCCTGACGCGTCATTCCGAAACCGTTTGTGCAGTGGGTGAGATAGGTCTGGACTACTCGCTGACTGACTCAAACCGTGACGAACAGCACTTCTATTTTGTCCGACAACTGGAACTTGCCGACCGTTTTAAACTGCCCGTCATTCTGCACTGCCGAAAAGCACACGATGAGATCCTCAAACAAATCAGACAAATCAAACTGGAGAGAGGTGGCATCGTACATGCCTTTTCTGGCAGTGAACAACAAGCCCGACAATATATAGAACTGGGATTCAAGCTGGGGTTTGGCGGCACAATCACGTACGAGAGGGCCAGAAAAACACGTCAGCTGGCCACCTCGTTGCCTCTGAGTAGTATAGTCCTGGAAACCGATGCGCCGGATATGCCGATGTCAGGCTATCAGGGCCAGAGGAACACTCCCGCCCGATTACCTGTTGTTCTGAAGCATCTCGCACAATTACGTTCCAGCTCTGTAAAAGAGATCGCGCGGGCTACTACTGAGAATGCATTATCAATCCTGGGAAAATAACCTCATTGGAATCCGTCTCCAGAGGTTCAGTTAGATTACCCCCGATCACCATGTCATCAACCTGGCGAACAGGACCGACCGCTGAGCTCAAGAGTGATGACAGCGACGAAGATGAACTGGAACTGGAAGAAGAATAGAAACCTGAATCATCGTCACTGCCTCCGCCATTGTGAACGCCAGCATTCGGATGAACCACCGGAACCACCCCAGCCATATCACCCGGCACACCCTGTCCGGGCGTAGCAAACATCCAGCGATTGACACCATCGTAGATCAATACCGACTCACCTTCCGGAAGAGCAGCTAATTCACTAATGCTGCCATCCAGGTTAATGCTCCAAAGCTTAATCACACTTCCTAAACGGATCATAAGATACAAGGGCTTGTCGGGTGGATGACTCGATCCCATCAGGGCTGCCCATGTCATCAAAATCGTAGGAAGCCCACCCAAATTACCTTGTGACAGAAAATCAGCTTCGGCCTCAATATCTCCGGCAACCCAGCCTAGCAGTCTTCTCTGGGCATCAGTTAGTCTGTTATTCTTCCAGGCATTCCATAATTGTCTTAACAGGGCAATGACTCTGTCACGATTCAAGTAATACGGTCGCAGGACAGACTCCAGTGAAACAAATAAACACTCGTTACCATGTTCGACCTGATAAAGAGTTAACCCCAATGGTTCCAACAACGTCTTAATGTTTGAAAGAAACCTTTCATGCTCCATCGCCACCAGACTTCTTCCGGACATCAAAGGTTGAAAGTGATGACGCATACGAGCACTAAATACTTCCGAACTCAATGGGTTCTGTTGAAAAAGGCGAGTCAGGGCAAAACCCGAATTAAAATGATGAAGTTGCAACTGTCGAACCAGTTCTGGCAGCACTGAATCAACCGTCTCTTCCGTCAGCTCCGGGACTTCGTTAATTGCATGCCAATAAAAATGAACATCTGAAAGGTCGGCATTTCTTTCCCTCCAGGTTTTAAACTGTTCAAACAAAACCTGCAAAATGGCAAACAATTCTTGTTGAGTCCGATTGCCCAGAAGATAATTTCGCTTCCACATATTCCAGCTAATTAAATTATCATCACTATTAAGAAACAAGGCATGATCAATGGAAGCCCGAGCCCCCGGATCATTAACATGAGTGCCTTCGATAATAAGAATATCGCAGGTGATCTTCCGGGTTTCTTCCGGGCCCAACCGACCCTCCAGATGACGACAATAAGGGGTATACCGAAAAGAATCACCCCGGGCTATTGCTGCCAGACATCTGTCTCTCAAGTCCGCGCGATACTCTTTACCATCGTTGTTACCGGATGCACCATCGCCCAGATGACTGAACATTTCACGTCTGTCTGCGCGGGAGTGTAAAAAGGTATCAATCCCCAGCGTTTCAAGATTACAGGCCCTGCCTGCCAGATCCGGCTGTAATTGATGATAATTTGCAGCAGCAGCTCGAAGTTCTTGAGTAAATTCATCAAGAAAGGTGGATTTACCGGCTCCGGAAGGTCCATCCAGACCAATAGTAAAAGGTCTTGAAGAAGTACTTTCCCCTTCAAGATTACCCTGTCCAAGATTATAGAGATAATCAAGATAAGCATTAATTGCGAGTGCTTGAATAACCAGACTGTTTGATCCTTCAGCAGCAGCCCAGGGAATAGAAACAATAAAAACTATGAATAAAGAACGACGTCCCGTTCGAAGAAAATTCTTTATTTTTTTAATGAGCAAAACAACAACCTCAATCCAATAAATATGACCTTATCAAAAGTAGACTAAATCATTTCATTCTGCTGCCAGGAAGCTGACTTTATTTTACTCATAAAAAAACTCTGAAATAAACAAGGTTCCTTTCACTTTGAATACATTTCTATTTTACATCTTTTAAGCTATTTATTTAGCTACCCATAGGAGTCAGATAATTTCTGAATCAAGACTGCCTGAAACCTTATTTATTCCCCCTTTCATGCCGCTTTAGCGCCTTGCGTGCTCTCTGACGCACCATTTTTTGCTTCAGAGCCGAGAGTTTATCAATAAACAACACACCATCCAGATGATCAATTTCGTGCTGAAAAGCTTCTGCAAGGATACCCTCACCCTCAATCTCGAAAAATTGACCATAACGATCCTGAGCCCTGACTTTTACCCAGCCAGCCCGCTTAACCGCGGCCCAGCAACCCGGCAGTGACAGACAGCCCATCTCCATTTTCTGTTCACCTGACTTCTCAATAATCTCCGGGTTTGCAATGACCAGGGGCTGACTTTTATCAGATGAGACATCAATCACTGCCACTCTCATTCCCAAACCCACCTGGGTAGCAGCCAGTCCGGCACCATTGACGGCATACATAGTTTCGTACAGGTCATCCACGATTTTCTGAAAATCCGAACCAAAGTCAGTAACAGGAGTGGTGGGAGTTCTTAATGCAGGGTTGGATTCCGGAACCAGTTCTAAAATCGCCATGGGATTTCTTCTGTGTGTAGTTTGTTGGTTGTTACATAAAACTATAGACAGAAAAAAGCAGTGAAAATGGTCGGGGTAGAGAGATTCGAACTCCCGACATCCTGCTCCCAAAGCAGGCGCGC
>NZ_JAHHPQ010000484.1:0-1100 GCF_024606245.1 Endozoicomonas sp. SESOKO2 | reverse complement strand
GCAAAAACATTAAAACAAAAAGCATCTTAAAGGAATGGCCAGAGACATTGGAAACTTTGTTGCAAACATACTTACCGTACGAGCTTTCGTGCATTATCAACTTCAATATGGCCAAACTCTGCAGCACATGCCCTGTATTACCCGCTATGTATAGTGTGGATGGCATGCAGGAGTTTACAAACAGCATTTTGGGTATTAAACCCGCTCCGTCGCCTGCATTATCGTCAGAAAGTCTGAACACTCTAACGGATTATTCTCGGGATTCAGGCAGTGAGGCTTCTGGGGAGGAGCTGCATGCTGATCGTCAAAATCAGTCAACAGCCATTCACGAACAAAGTGACCTGGTAGCCCAACTACAACGGCCACTAGCAAGCCAGTCTGCAATGGAGGGAATGGATGCAGTTGGAGGTGCCTCAGGAGAAACTAAACGATGTTCAATTTGCTGTGGAGCAATGACAGAAATGATGACGTTCGAAAATTGTGAACACGCAGGTTTTTGTGAGATTTGCGCTGAGCGAATTACACATGAGCAGAGCGGGTGTCCCTTTTGTCGAATAAAATCGAAATCATACAAGAAGGTTATTGATACGTCTTTTCATTGAATGTGCGTGCAGTGCAATAGTATTGCACGGTGCTGTGTTTGCTTGATGTAGTAGTTTAGTTGTTTTAACGAATTCAGGTGAAAGTATGAGCTTAGGCCATTCCTTTAAGATGCTTTTTGTTTTAATGTTTTTGCTTTTTTATCAAAATGGACTAGCAAACGACGCCTATGATCTTGAAGAATTGCGCGAGTATCTCAAGACAAACTGGAAGCCGCCTTCAAAAATAAAACAAAGGTTTACAGGCCAACCCGCTATGAACCCACTTGAAAACATCCATATTGGCTTTGTCAGGATTAATTTGGCCTCTGACGATGTTTCCGGGGATGAGCGACTGGAAATCTGTGAAAATTACGAGGTTGATGACCAAGACTTTAAACGTTTGATCAGCTTTTATTATAATTATGTGAACATGGATGAACAAAGTCAGATAGTTCGCATTCAAAGAGTACTAAGACTAATATATCATCTATTCACTATAAATATAAATAAGATCAATAC
>NZ_JAHHPQ010000483.1:0-37837 GCF_024606245.1 Endozoicomonas sp. SESOKO2 | reverse complement strand
TGCCCGTCCGGGTCAGAAAATAGATGTATCAGTGTCTTCTATTGGTGATGCCAAGAGCCTGAGAGGAGGAACTCTGCTCCTGACACCGATGAAAGGTATCAATGGTGAGGTGTTCGCAGTCGCCCAGGGAAGCCTGATTGTGGGCGGAGTTTCTGCTGAAGGGTTGGCAGGAACGGCGGATGCGCCCATCGCTGGTAGCCGTATACAGATTAACACTACCAACGGCGGTCGCATTCCCGGAGGTGCATTGGTTGAGCGTTCAGTGAAGAGCGCTTTTAACTTTGGGGAGCAGTTGGTACTGAATTTAAAAGAACCGAGCTATACCAATGCCCGCAGGGTAGTTACAGCCATTAATAATCACTTTGGCCCCAAAGTCGCCAATGCCAGCAATGGAGTTTCTATTCTGGTCTCGGCTCCCAGAGACAGTAGCCAGCGGGTGGCATTTATGTCCATGCTGGAAGGACTGAATGTTGAAACGGCAGATCCTTCGGCACGTATTATTTTCAATTCCAGAACAGGCACTGTGGTAATGGGCGAGCATGTTCGTGTTCGCCCGGCTGCAGTCAGTCATGGCAACCTCGTCGTTAAAGTCCGGCAGACAACCTCGGTATCACAACCAGGTGCATTCTCTCAGGGAGGTCAGACGGAAGCCATATTGAACAGTGATGTCACAATAGAAGAGCAGAATGCTGCCATCTATATGGTTAAAGAAGGCGTTACTTTGCAGGAAGTGGTCATGGCTATTAACGGTGTCGGAGCGACACCCACAGACTTGATGTCCATTCTCGAGGCTCTGAAAGCAGCCGGGGCTCTGGAAGCTGAGTTAATTGTGATTTAAATGGATTTACGATAAGGGCGTTCGATATGGATATTGGAAGCAGTCTGTCAGCTAAACATCTGGCCAATATTTATCAGCCGGAACCCGGTCAGGGAAAAGGTCCGGAAGACCTGAAAGAAGCAGCAGAGGCCTTTGAAGCCATATTTGTTAACGAATTACTCAAGAGTATGCGAAGAGCCAATGAAGCGATGATGAGCAGCTCAGACTTGCCGATGTCGGGTAAAGATGTGCAGTTTTTTCAATCGATGTTTGACAGCCATATTGCCGGACATCTGGGTAAAGAAGGCGGGCTGGGCATAGCTGAAGCACTGGTAAGGCAGTTGGGTGATAAAGACGACAGGCTTAATACTGAACGTTAATCGGGGTAGATGACATGAGTCTGACACAGATAGGTATTTCTGGATTACAGGCCAGCCAGACATCGCTTAATGTCGCCAGTAACAATATTGCCAATGCCGAAACAGAAGGCTATAGCCGTCAAAGAGTTTACTGGTTCCCGACTTACACTTTGCATCCGGGAGTCGGTACCAAGGGAACCGGTGTTAATGCATCCAGCGTCGACCGAATAGCCAATAGTTTTCTTACTGCCCAGATGTGGGAGAGTCAATCTCTGGCGGAAAAGACAGCCACTTTTTCGGGATACATCGACTCGCTGGATAAATGGTTGGGCGATGACAGCACATCGCTTACCTCAGGCCTTGAGAGTTTCTTTACAACACTTAATGGCGCAACGGTTGATCCTTATTCCAGTGCTGCCAGACAAGTCATACTCAGCGAAAGTAATAAGCTGGCTCAGCAGTTTACAACACTGAATAACCAAATTGTCGGTCATCAGGGTTTAGCCGGGAGGCAATTGGAGGCTTCGGTTGCAGAAGCGAATGGTTTGCTGGCAAATATAGCGGGCTTTAATGACCAACTAAAGAAGATCAGTGCCAGTGGTGAGGTTGCCAACGAGATGCTTGACCAAAGGGATCTCGCCGTCAAAGAATTATCAAAGCTGATGGGCATCAATGTTCTGGAGCAGCCTGATGGCAATCTCAATATTTACCTGAAATCAGGTCAGCCACTGCTGATCGGTGATCAGAGAAACAGCCTGAGTGTTACCGGCTCAGCCAGCCATCCTGATGGCTTTTCATTGGCGTTTGAAAGTGATTCTGCCTCCCTTCAGGTGCACGGTGATCCGGGGGGCAGCATTGGCGGCATCCTGAATTACCAGAATGGCACTTTAAGACAGGCTCAGAATGAGATTGGGCGTCTGGCAGTAGTCATAGCTTCGACGATCAATGCCCAGCTAAGACTTGGGGAGGATGTCAATGGCAACTCCGGCGTGGATCTTTTTTCTGATCTGACTAATCCTGCCAGTGGTATCTTTTCGCTGGATGTCGCCTCCACCTCAGTGTCCGATATGAGAATTACTGACAGTTCCCAGCTGAAAGCCAGTGACTATGATCTGCGGGTAGATAACACCGGCAACTATGTTATTACCCGGTTGAGCGATGGGGTTCAGTTCAGTGGCAGCTTGTCCGGAGCAGGTACTGATACCCTGAGTTTTGATGGCGTTGAGATTGATATCAACGGTGCCGCTACTGATCAGGCTTACCGGTTGTCACCGGTGCGTTATGGTGCAAGAGATATTGATGCTGTTCTGACGGAACCTTTTGCTCTGGCTCTGGCAGCACCGGGTAGTGGTGTGGCCGATAATTCGAACTTGCAGACAATTCTGCAACTTCAGAATGATGCTCTGATAGAGGGGCAAAGTAGCCTGACTGAAAGCTATACCCGGTTTATTGGCGATATTGCGGTACAAACTTCTCAGGCGAAAACAGAAGCCGATGGTGGTAAAAAACTGTTTGAGCAGGCTGAAGCAAGCCGCAATGCCTACAGTGGTGTCAATCTGGATGAAGAGGCTGCCAACCTTTTACGCTTTCAGCAACTCTACAGTGCTAATGCTCAGGTAATTTCAGTGGCCCGGCAGACATTTGATTCATTGCTCAGAATGTTCTGATAAAGACAGGGAGCCAAAAATATGCGTATCAGCAGCATCAATTTCAATAATGTCATGCTCAGGGCTATGCAGGACGGTATGGCCAGACTGGCTGTAACCAATGAACAGATGGCATCCGGAAAACGTATCCTGCAACCCTCGGATGACTCCGTTGATACAGTCAAAATTCTTCAGATCAAGAATGAAGTAACGGCTATAAAACAGTATGAAGATAATATTGATTCGGCCAGAAGAATACTGCAGCAGCAAGATGTTTTATACAGTGGAATGACTGAGCAATTATGGCGTGCCAGAGACATTATTTTGCAGTCCAGAAACGGCACTCTGACTGATCAGGACTATGAGCCATTGGCAGAGGAGCTGAATACGATTGCTCAGTCTTTGCTGAGCCTGGCCAATTATCAGCAGGCAGACGGGCAGTACATTTTCTCCGGAACCCTGAGCACTCAGAAGCCTGTTGACGAAGTCGCTGGTGATTATTCATACAATGGCAATAATAACCTTCGTCTGGTCAATATCAGTGGCTCTGCCCAGGTGACATTCAATGAGTCGGCAGAAAATCTATTTTTCGACCCAACCGCTACACCACCGATAGACAGTATCTTTGACGCCCTGTCTGGTGCGGTGGATGAACTGAGAAACCCTGTGAGTCTGAATGCCGTTCTGTCAGACGCGATGACATGGATTGATGCCACTCTGGACAGGGTAGGGATCGCCCAGACCAAGGCAGGCAGTAATCAGACTGTGCTTGATCGGGTGGGTGAAAGCCATGCCGATATCAAACTGATGCTGGAAAAACTTCATTCATCTCTGGAAGATGTTGATATGACGAAGGCCGCCACTGATTTGGCTCAGCAGCAGACCCTTCTCAGTGCCAGCCAGCAGGTTTATGCCAACATCAAGCAACTGTCTCTGTTCAATTATTTCTGACGGGCCATTGGCAAAAAAAAATCCCCATTTCAGGGAATTTAAGATTTTTTGACACCTTGCCGATTGGAGTTCTGTACCCATCACAGACGAGTGGTGAAAAGCATGCCGGGAATAAATCGCACCGGGTCAAAAAAAGCAGCCAGTCCAATAGCAGGCCAAAGTGCAGTCAAAAATGATGTAAAAGCAGCCGCGCCTCCCAAGGTCAATGATGATCGTTTAAGGTTGAGCGGTGAAGCCCAGAATATTGAAGAACTGTTCCAATCTCTGTCAGACATAGATGAAATTGACAGGAAAAAAGTGGAGAGCATTCGGCTAGCGATTAAAAAAGGAGAAATGCCGGTCGATTATCAAATGCTTGCCAACAAAATTCTGGAGCTTTCCGATGACTTTGATGACCACAGAAAAGAATGACAATAAAAGTGGTACTTATAGCGTTTCTGTTGAAAAAAAACTGCTGGGCAATATCCGTGATGCACTGGCTTTAACCCGCAAACTGGAAGTTGTTCTGAGCAAGGCCCATAACCTGATGCTGGAAAGGAATATTGCAGCTCTGGAAACGCATCTTGAAACTCAGGTCAAACTGTTGGACATGCTGCACCTGAATGCTTCCCTGAGAGAGCATTATTTGAAAGAAGCGGGGCTGTCACCGGACCCGGCAGGTATACGATCATTTCTGCAAATTATATGTTCTACACCCAAAGCTGAAGCCACACTGAAACAATGGCATCAACTGGAAATTACAGCAGGCCGCTGCCGTAGTCTGAATCAGGCAAACGGCAAGCTCTTGAGTCGTCTGGCGGCCAGCACTAACCAGATTATTGATGTGGTTTTTTCCAGTCAGGAACCCTCGCCCTATAACCAGCAGGGCATCTGTGAAAGAAAGCTGGGCTGATCAGCATGTTGTTTTCTGATGATTTGCGGCGATTTCGGAAACTGTTGATTTTTGGCCTCGCGATTTTTGGTTTCTCCTTGTTGCTGCTTTCCCGATCATCAGCCAACTCAGTCAGAGAATTCCCTCAGGAACTCACCCTGCATAAGTGGGAGTTGACCACTTCCCGTTTCCAGTGTCGCCTGAACAGCAACGTGACAGGGCTGGGCAGTATCGTTCTGAATGCGGCTGCCGGAGGTGTGCATTATATAACCCTGGAACCGGATTTTTTTATTAAAGAAGCCCGGCATATTCGTGTTGCGGTTCAACAATCCCCCTGGCGTCATAGCCATTACCTGAACGCTCTCGGAGGTGTTGAAGCAGAGCCGGATAAACAGTTTGAAATGAGAATCAATGTTGCCCGTGTTGTTGAAGATCTGCAGCAGGGGCATCAGCTGGTTGTTGAGATTCAGAGGGAAGCAGTAAACCCTGTTCATATTAAAATACCCGCTATGAATTTCCAAAAAACAGCAGCAACATTTTATCAATGTTATGGAGAATTGCTGGCTCTGAACTACGAACAGGCAAAAGAAACACTGCTCTATTACCCGTCATCAAGATCCCATATAAGCCCGGAACAATTGTCACATCTTGATGACCTGGCCACCTATATTCTGGTGGATAAAAGTATCACCAATGTTGCTATTGACGCTCACACAGACTCCCGGGGTGACAGGCTGGAAAACCTTCAGCTGTCAAAAGTGCGTGCAAGCCGGGTTTATAGATATTTACGATCAAAAGGTATTTCCGAACAGCGTCTTACCATGCGCTTTCATGGTGACCGCTATCCTGTAGCCACCAATACGACTGTTGCAGGAAGAAATAAAAACCGACGGGTAAAGATTACCCTGAGCCGCCGATAAATAATTCTGACAATAAATCGTCAACTGACGGAAAGAGCCTGTGCTTACCGGGCACTTTTACAGAACAACATTTCACAGAACAACAGTGGATGGCGGCTCAATGGACATCAAAGGTCTAAACCCGGATTCCCTCAGTGTACTCCTGAAAAACCGACCTGCTCCGATTTTACCTTCCTCAGTTGCATCTGAAGGCATGACTACCAACGGTTTTGGCAATCTGCTGCAACAGGCCATTGAAAAGGTTAATGATCTGCAACAAGAGTCCAGCGGCATGATGCACAAGATTGAAACCGGGGAAAGTGATGACCTCATGGGCACCATGATTGCCATGCAGAAATCCAGTATTTCCTTTCAGGCATTGATGCAGGTTCGCAATAAGGCAGTGACTGCTTACGAAGACATCATGCGCATGCAGATCTAAGGTAGAAAAATACCATGGCAGAATCAGAAACAAATGCCACCCCGGAGCAGGCACCAGAAGAAAAAGAAGTGAAGCCTGTTTGGCGTGAAGCACTGGACAGGGTGTCCGAAGTTCTGAAAAACAATCGTAACTATCAAGTGGTGCTGATGGTCTTGTTTGCAGTATCGGTTGCCCTGATGTCGGTTTTCTGGCTCTGGTCACAATCTCCGGATTACCAGCCACTGTATGGCAATCAGGAACTCTATGATGTGGCCAGTGTGGTCAATGTACTGGAACAAAACAGTATTGCTTATAAAATTCACCCGGCTTCGGGTCAGGTCATGGTGGATGTCGGCAGGCTCTCCGATGCCCGTATGCAGCTGGCTGTATCGGGCGTTCAGGCAAGAACGCCGGAAGGACTGGAAACGCTCGATGGGCAGGAAATCGGTACCAGCCAGTTTGTGGAAAATGTCCGTTACCGGCGTGGTCTTGAAGGCGAGCTGGCTCAGACCATTATCAGCCTGAAACCCGTCCGCAATGCCCGAATCCACCTGGCTCTGCCCAAACAGAGCAGTTTTATTCGCAAACAGGGAAAACCATCGGCCTCAGTGTTTGTCGATCTGTTTCCAGGATACAGGTTGAGCAATGAGCAGATTGAAGGCATTGTGAATCTGGTGGCCGCCAGTGTCACTAATATGAATCGCAGCGATGTTTCTGTTATTGACCAGTCCGGCAAACTGCTCTCTTCAGATGTTTTATTGGGTAACAGTGTGCTCAGTGAAGCCAGTAAACAGCTGGACTTCAAGCGTCAGGTTGAAGCTCATTTTCAACAGCGCATCAGTGCCCTGCTTGAACCTCTGGTGGGGTCTGTCAATTTCAGGGCCCAGGTTACCGCCAATGTGGATTTTGAACAGGTGGTGCAAACGGTAGAGCAATATGAGCCCGGTGCTCCCGTGTTAAGAAGTGAGCAGGGAAAGGAAGTGCTTAATAGCGGGCAGGGAGCCAGAGGCATACCCGGTGCTCTCGCTAATCAGCCACCGGAAGAAGGGGAGCAAGCTCAGGCGGAGCAGGGCAATAATACTCATTCAGAGTTTGTCCGCAACTATGAAGTAGACAAAGTGATCAGGCAGGTGGCCAATCAGCAGGGCAGAGTACAGAAACTCAGCGTTGCCGTTGTTCTCAATGAGCAGCCCGATGAAGCTCTGGGTATTGGTAATTGGGATCAGGCAAGAATTGCCACGATTCAACAAATGATTATTGATGCGACAGGTATTGATCAGGCTCGTGGTGATCAGATCAGTATTCATACCGCACCGTTTGTGCCAGTCACTCATGTTGAACCTGTCGGGCTGGCCTGGTGGCAACAGCCGCAGGTGCTCTACTACGTCAAATATGGTTGCGGTACTTTGCTGGGGATTCTTGTGATTATGTTTCTTTTAAGACCCATGATGAAACAGATCACTATCAAGATGGATGAGCCAGCCGTGTTACCTCAAATCTCTGAGGAAACGGATTCTACCCAGTTCGACCAGCAAGGCAGGAAAGTAATATTTGATGACACTTTTGATCTTTTGCCGCCTGAGTTGGCAGATTTTGAAACTCAGGTGACTCAGATGCGAGAACTGTCGTCCAAGGCCCCTGCCAGGGTAGCACAGGTGATCAAGCTATGGATGAACAGTTATGAGTGATAATCAAAGAACCTTGCCATCAAGGCCGCCGACTCCCAAAGACATTGCTATCCTGCTTCTCAGTCTGGGGGAAAAAGGTGCGGCGCAGGTATTCAAACACCTTAGCCAGCGGGAAGTTCGACAGATCAGCACGACCATGGCGACCATCGCACCCCTGAAAAGAGATCAGGTTCAGGAAGTTCTGGACCTGTTTTTCCACACTTATCGGTATGACAGCGCCCTTTCTGGTTCCTCCAAAGGATATATTGACAAGACCTTGAAGATGGCTTTGGGTGACAAAGAAGCCAAAGGTGTCATGGACTCTATTTTTGGCGGTGAGAGCAACAGTCTGGAAGCGATGAAATGGATGGACTCGGGAACCATCACCGAACTGATTGTTGATGAGCACCCGCAACTTCAGGCAGTGGTTTTGACCTATCTGGGAGCTACACAGGCTACCGACGTATTAATGCGCCTTCCAGCCAAAAGTCACCAGGATCTATTGTCACGAGTAGCCCGACTGCAGGAATTACATCCATCCATCCTTGAAGAACTCAACATTATATTTGATGCCAATATCGGCAAAATGAGCACCAGTCAGAATACCACCGTCAGTGGTCTTCGTCAGGTGGCCGATATAATGAACCGGATGAACGACACTTCGGTGCAGAGTCTGTTGAGTTACTTTAAGGAGCAGGATAAGAAACTGGCTGAGCAGATTGAACAACAAATGTTCCTCTTTGAACACCTTATGCGTCTGGACGAAGATGCACTGCGTAAGGTTATGGCGGAGGTCAGTCAGGATATTCTGGCTCTGGCGCTCAAAGGGGCCGCTCAGGAGATGATTGATGTCGTTGTAGGTACCATGACCAAGCGAAGCGCCAAATTCCTGCTTGAAGATATTGAAAATCTTGGCGCGGTTCGTGCCAGTCAGGTTCAGTCTGCCCGCAACGATGTGCTTCGGGCAGCGCGACAGCTGGCAGCATCCGGTGAGATAGAGCTGATCTTTAATGATGAGGACGAGATGATCGGTTAATGCCAATCAATACCCATCACTTTCTTCATACTAATAACAACAGGTTGGTTCATGACAAACAGACAAAAAATATGGCAGCCTGAAACAGCGGCCTTCAAACGGTTTCTCTTTCCGGTTCACCAAAAGCCCGGTGAGTTTCAGAATTCAGAAACATCAGAGGCTCCAGAGATAACTCAACAACCAGACTATAGTGCTTCTCAGCCTGTCGATAAGGTTCAGAATACAGTACCGACATCACAGGAATCCGTTGAACCCTCTGCTGAAGTTCTGCAAAGTATTCTGGAGCAGGGTATTGAGAAAGGCTATGCCAAAGGTGTGGAAGAAGGCCGTCGAATGGGCTTTGAAGAGGGCAGAGAGCTGGGCGTCAAAGAAGGTGGGCGTATTGCCACTGAGGAGCAGAAAAAACTGGTATCCCTGTTGCGAAAAGAAATGTCTGAATTTCGCTCTGGTGCCAGTTATGGTCGCGACGAAAAGATCAGCTGGCTTGGAAAAGTAATAGAAGAAACATGTCGCCAGGTGGTGCGTCGTGAGCTGATGACTTCTCCGGAACAGATCGTCTCTGTCATCAGGGAAACTCTGAGTATCATGCCTGAGGATGCTCAGTACACCATCCATGTGAATCCGGTCAACGCGGAGTTGCTCAAACAACTCAAGCCAGATTTTGGTGCGGCCTGGCAGGTCGTCGAAGATCAGGAATTACCAATGCACGACTGCCGGATCATTTCCAGCCAGACAGAAGCGGAAGCTCGAATGGAATCCCGGCTGGTGGAGTGTCTGGATATTATTCGTGAAAACTTGCCTGCCGCAATGGAGGACGCGGGTTAATGTCGCTCTCTGATGAACTTATTCAAAAACTGAAGTCAGTGCCTGTTGCCAAAATGTCCGGGAGGATATCGGCGATTAAAGGTCTTCTTCTGGAAGCTAAAGGATTACGATTACCCATCGGACAGCTTTGCCATATCAACATGCAGAGTGGCCGTCAGGTGGAGGCAGAAGTGGTTGGATTTGACGGTGCCAGTCAGTTTCTGATGCCTCTCTCAACGACAATGGAAGGTCTGGCTGCCGGAGACAGAATAATTCCCGTCTCTCTCAATCACACCATGCCTGTGGGTGAAGAGTTGTTGGGGCGGGTGGTAGATGCCATGGGTAAGCCGCTTGATTCCAATGTTCTGAGTTTATCTGACCGAATCTCAATTCATTCCTCCCCCTTGAATCCTATGAGCAGAAAGCCGGTCGATGAGCCACTGGAGGTGGGCGTAAGAGTGATCGACAGTCTGCTGACTTTAGGAAAAGGACAGCGAGTAGGGTTGTTTGCTGGCAGTGGCGTTGGTAAAAGCACACTGATGGGCATGATGACGCGCAATACCCGGGCGGATGTTACTGTTGTCGGTCTGATCGGTGAACGTAGTCGCGAAGTAAAGGAGTTTGTTGATCAGATTCTGGGTATGGAAGGTCGGGAAAAAGCCGTTGTGGTGGCTTCACCCGGGGATGAATCGCCTGTCCGCAGAATCCGTGCTGCACTTTATTGTCACCAAATAGCAGAGTATTTCAGAGATCAGGGCAAAACGGTTCTGCTGCTGATGGACTCCCTGACCCGATATGCCCAGGCTCACCGTGAAATTGCGCTGGCTGTGGGTGAGGCTCCGGCAGCGAAAGGTTTTCCTCCTTCAGTATTTAGCAAGATTCCGATACTGCTGGAGCGGGCCGGAACGGGAATAGGTGAAGGTTCAGTAACGGCCATCTATACCGTACTGGCAGAAGGTGATGATATGCAGGAGCCCGTGGTAGATACTGCCCGCTCCATTCTGGATGGACATATTGTGCTCAGTCGTGAGCTGGCTGAAAGAGGACATTTCCCGGCCATTGACCTGGAAGCCTCCATCAGCAGAACCATGTCTCAGCTGATAACAGAAGAACATGAAAAGTGTGCTCAGGCGTTCCGACGCTACCATGCCCGGTATAATGAGTTCAGAGAACTGATGGCGATAGGGGCTTACAAACCCGGAGCTGATCCTGAGCTTGATAAAGCGATTGAACACCGTCCGCAGATGGAGCGGTTTTTGCAGCAGAGCCGTTATGAACAGGTTGATCTCTCTGGTAGCATTCAACAACTGATAAATATCTGGCAGCCTGATCAGGTTGTTACCTCATGAGCAAGGCCCGGCGTCTGGAAAAAGCACAGTCCGCACTGGAAAAAAAGAGCCAGTTCACTGAAAGAGAGAAACAGCACGCAGAACAGAGTCTGGCCTCTCTCAATACCCAGAAAAAGCTGTTAAATGATGCCCGGAAATCCTGCGATAGTTGTCCGGGAGAAAAACTTTCCTCACTATCCTGCTGGAGCCGCAGTCAGTTTGTTGAATTGCTTGCAGATGTTTCTGTTTTGCTGGAAGAGAAGATTAAAGCAGAGTCTGGAAATCTTGAGCAAATTAACCAGCGGCTGGAAGAAGAACGCAGAATGACCAGCGGCGTTGAACATCTGAAAAACAAAGCAAACGAGCAACAGCAGCAAAAACAGCTTCGGGATGAACTTCAGGAGACAGACCGACTGCTGCAGCGCTCCCCTCGCTAATTCTGGCTTGCCTGTGTTAACCTGATATTTCGTCAGGTATTTTATGCAGGGAAGCATCTATGCCGCTTGTCATATCGCATTTCAGACCGCTTTTCAGATCATCCATCATCATCGCCTCTCTATTTTCTCCTCACACCTCTTCTGATACAAACCTTGCAAAAGAGATTGAACGCAGAGTGTATCAATCCGTTGAAAAAGAAGTGGCCGGTTTTATTCAATCGATTCCCGGTGCCCGCTATGAACTAAAAGTTCGCCCTCTTTCTTCCAGTAAGTCCCGAAGAACTTGCCAAGGCAATCTATCTGTCTCTGCAGGTTCCGGGACACGACCGCCTGTGGGGGCAGTCAAACGAATAGTCGAGTGCCCTGGTGAATGGCGAATGACAGTGATGGCTGAAAATAAAATTTTGGTACCCGTTATTCACAGTATCCGAGCACTGGCCAGAGGTCAGAGGCTGACCGCCGATGCTCTTCAGTTTCTGGAAGTCGATTACAGCAGGCTGAGAGGTCAGTTTTTTACTGAGATCAGTGAAATCAGGGGGAGAGTCATCAAACGCAGTATTGGTGCACAGAAACTGATTTCAGCCAATATGCTTGAAAAAGACTATGTGATTCGCAAGGGGGAAATTGTTCAGATTATTGCCGGCGGTAATGGATTAGAGGTTTCTATGTCTGGGGCATCTCTGGATGATGGCGAAATACACGAAACAATACGGGTAAGAAACCGGTCTTCCGGAAAAATTGTCCATGCAGAAGTGATCAGCACTGGGAAGGTTCGAATTCATCACTAATTTTTTTCTGAATACATTAATCAGCGTCTGATTAGGTGATTTATCAAAAAATTAATTAATCAGCAGATGATTTAGTCAGTAACCATTAAATTAACCCTTTCAGAGAATGATTTTATGAGCCGCGACATCGTTAATGCCCTTGTTCCGGGTACGTTACAGAGTAAAAACTGGTACCAGGCTTACCTGATTTTGCTTGGCCAGCTGTTTGCCTGGGCAAGGTTGTCGGAACTGGAGTTTTTGCCCGAGCGGGAGTTGCCAGACAAACATTCTGAACTCGAGCAGCTGTTCAGAGAAATCGGGCAGAGAAAAGTACCAGAGACTTTTGCCAATAGGGATCAACGTATCTGGCAAATAGCCTGGCAACAGGGAGATGAATTACCTGAACAGATCCCAGTCGATGAAATTACCCGAGCCTGCCACTCAGTGATGACCGCAAAGAGGCATAATTTACTGAAATACAATGAGATTCCTCTGGCCTTACATCATCGATTCAGACCACACTCCTTTGCATTGCCCGAAGCCATTGGCGGTTTGCTGCAAGCGTTGTCAGGATCAGGGGGCAGTTGTTATCTGCCCAATGCCGATAGCTTTATTTTGGGAGCGGATCTTGCGCTTACCGGTCAGGTTTATTCTGAGCAGTCCTCTATCAGTAAGTTGGATGCTCTGAGTGTTCTGATTAATCCGGATATTCATATTGCGCAGGGGCATCCGGTACTTGAGCCTGCTTTTTTTGAATCGGGCCAACTGCAAAAGTTTGATCATGGGGTAGGCCTTCTTACAGCAGACCGCCGTTACAAAGTGAATGAAGTCAGAGATATTTTCCAACGGCTGGATACCCGGGTTCGTAATGAAGAAATGCTTTTTATCCGTCATATGTTCTGGCGCTGTTCAGAGCAGGTTGTTATTGCTGTGTCAGGAGGATTTCTTCAGAAAAATACCGAGCATCATATTGCCTTTCGCCGCTGGTTATTAAAACAGAACAGGCTGCACGCTATTATTAAACTGCCTAAAGGACTGCTACCCGGGCGGGCCACACCACTCTACGTGCTTGTAGCAAAACGACAAGTTACTAACAATATGCATTTGATAGACGCCAGCAGCGATTATTTTAAAGCGACTCCTGTGCGCAAAAAAGGAGCAGCCAGAATTCAGTTGAATAATGTCGATGTCATTCTGGAACAAATGAATGAGGAAACGGCTAGCCCCCGTTTCTCAAAAAAA
Organism: Endozoicomonas sp. SESOKO2; assembly: GCF_024606245.1. NCBI lineage: Bacteria > Pseudomonadati > Pseudomonadota > Gammaproteobacteria > Oceanospirillales > Endozoicomonadaceae > Endozoicomonas > Endozoicomonas sp. SESOKO2. Next base: position 24,592 of record NZ_JAHHPQ010000483.1, on the reverse strand, counting down.
GTGGATAAAAGGCAGCTCATTCAGGGCAGTGTTATTCTCGATCCCGGACATTATTGTGCTGACACCCGACGCATTGATTTACTCGGCAAGCCCGTCGCTGCCACTCATTTAGAGTCATTGGTTGATATCATAAGAGCTCAGGCTCTACGTGATAATAATCTGGAAAAACAGACTTTTCTGGAAGTGACAGCCAATGACATTAATGAGGCTGGAGAGGTTGAGCACCCTGAAAAAGAAATTCATGTTGATGAAAAAGGGCTGAAACGAGCAAAACAACAATTACTGCGACCAGGAGATGTTCTTGTGGTCATTAAGGGACAGGCGGGGCGAATTGCCATCGTACCCGATGTCTGTGGATTAAACTGGGTGGCTAATCAGTCCTTTGTCATTTTACGACTAAAGCAAAATACTTATCTCAATAGTTCTATTGTTTTATTTCGGTTCCTGCGTTCACAAACGGGTAAGATATTGCTTGATAGTATTTGTACAGAAAGTCAGGTACCGTTTATTCATGGCAATGATTTAAAACAACTTCCTGTTCCCGAGTGGTCTTCCTTTGAACAGCAGCAGGCAGAACAGTCTCACAGAGAAATTCTCAAACTCTATGCCCAGGTTCGCTTTATTCGTGATAAAGCCCGAATGATAGAAAATGAACTGCTAAAAGAAGCTTGATGCCAGGGTACCCATAATCATGGCCCAGCCGTCTACCAGAACAAACAGCATCAATTTGAAAGGCAGCGAAATCATCTGGGGCGACAGCATAATCATGCCCATGGCCATCAGAACACTGGCAACGACAAGATCAATCACCAGAAAGGGAATGTAGATAACAAAGCCAATTTGAAAAGCAGTTTTCAATTCACTGGTCACAAAAGCGGGAATGGCGATGGAGAAAGGCGTATCTGCAACATTTATCGGTGGAGTGGTATCGGCAATTTGATAAAACAATTCCAGATCCGTATCTCTGGTCTGGCGCAGCATAAAATCTTTGACTGGAATGCCTGCCTGTTTTAAAGCCTCCATCAGTGTTAAATGGTCATCCAGATAAGGTTCAACCGCTTGGGCATAAACAACCCCAAATAATGGTTGCATTATAATCAGGGTCAGTGCCAGTGCTATACCCAATAAAACTTGAGTGGGCGGTGTCTGTTGTAAGCCCAGAGCCTGACGCAGAATTGCCAGAACAATAATAATCCGGGTAAAAGACGTCATCATTAACAGTGCAGCAGGAATAAAGCTCAGTGCCGTCATCAGAATCAGAATCTGAAGACTGGCGCTGTATTCCTGAGAATCACCATTACTGGTGACCGTCATTAATGGAAAGCCTTCCTGCGCCCAGATGGGTGACGAAGTCAGGAGCAAAGTCAGGCCACAAAGGGCATAGATCAGCGACCTCATAAGTACAGATCAGGCCAGTTTTTTCAGACGTTCTGATTCGCTGATTACATCCAGCAGGCGAATGCCGTACTTGTCGTTGATCACCACAACTTCGGCGTAGGCTACCAGAGTGCCATTGACTTTCACTTCCAGAGGCTCGGAGGCTTCTTTTTCCAGCTCAACAATTGAGCCTTTATTAAGGTGCATTAGCTCACCAATGTTTATTTCTGTGCTGCCCAGTTCCAGAGACAGTGTCACCGGAATGTCAAGAATCATGCCCAAGTCACTGACTGACTGCGGCAGGTTGTTGGTATCTTCTAACTCTCTGGAGGTGGTTTCTGATTCCAGACTGTCCTGAAGACTGACACCATCTTCTGCAGGTTGTGGCGAGGCCATTTCCTGCTCGTTTTCATTTTCTTCATTACTCATAAACGTCTCTTCCTCGGTCAGACTTTAGTCTGTCTCTTTTGAATACAGAGATTTAAGAATTTTCATGGCCAGCATATTATTCACAGTGCAGACGTCAGCACGGTAAGCTGGAATGCCTGCGAACTTGACCGTGACACTGCTGGGAATATCTGCCTGAATGATCTGTCCGGCTTTCAGCCTTAGCACATCGCGAAGGCTCAGCTTCAACTCGCATAATCGGGCAGAGACTTCCAAAGGCGCCTGCATAACCCCGGCCATCATGTTACGTTGCCAGGTGGGGTCCTGTTCAGTGAATTTAAAGGCCTGCAGCTTTTCTCTAACCGGTTCCAGAGCCTGATAAGGCATGATGATATGAAATGGGCTTTCCGTGGAGCCCAGGGAAATAGTGAAGCGACTCAACAGGATAATCTCGGTATCCGAGCGAAAAACGGTGGAAATGGGGCGGTTATGATTTTCAGCAAGGCGTATTTTGAAAGAAAGAATACTACTCCAGGCTTCGGTCTGATCATCCGCCGCAGATTTTAGCAGGCGTTCCATGATGCGAATCTCGGCGTTAGTCAGCTCCTCTTCATGGCTTTCGTGAAACTCGCCGGTACCACTGAAAAAAATGTCCACAAGAGAATATAAAAGCGGTGTCTCTATGGCCATGAAACCAGCACACTTCAGTGTTGTAGAGCGGTAGATATATTGCACATCAGGTATATCTTCCTGATGCAGATAATCACCGATTTGCAGGGAATCTACAGATTCAAAATGAACATCTACCGGTCGACGAAAAACAGCAGTGAGACTGTGACGAAATAATTGGGAGAATCGCCGGTAGATCAGTTCAAGGGTTGGCAAAAGGTCATGAATCTTATAATCCGGGTTTGTCAGATCATAAGTTGTCAGATCCTTGAATTTTGAAGGCGGGTGAATACGGCGAGTCTTTGTTTCACCCGATAGGCTGGATTTGGTATTGTCTGATAAAGATTTCCGTTCCATGGGAAATTCCATATAACTGGCTTATAACCAGATAATTCTTGTTATTAAAAAACATACCGCTATTAGCTGATAAAGACAATCAGCCAATCTTGCCTACCACAATGACTTCTTTATTTTCAGGGATTTCATTAAACGACAACACATGCATGCCCTCGGTACATAAGCGGGCATATCTGGCCATGGCCGGGCGAAGTGATGCATTGACCAGCATAACAGGCACTTTTCCTTCAGCAGCAAGGTTGGCAGAAACTTCTGGCATTTGAACCTGCAGTTGCTCCGCAATTCGTGGTTCAAGTGGCAGTGTGTCAGGGGAAAAGTCGTTACTCTGTCGGGCCTGTTGGTAACTTTGCATAATGATCTGTTCCAGCTCTGAGCTCATGGTGACAACCGGTATTTCAGAGGTGTTACCTACCAGGTTCTGAATAATGCTGCGCCGCAGGGCAATACGAACTTCAGAGGTCAGCAAGTGTGGTTCTGTAATCCGTTCAGACGATTCCAGCAGGGTGCTGGCGATGGTTTGAATATCGCTGACAGAGACATCTTCGGTCAGCAAATCTCTGAGTATCCGGGAAAACACACTCATGGATAGTTTCTTGGGAATAAGATCTTCAGCCAGTTTCGGGGAATAGTGCGTCAGCTTATCCAGCAGTTGCACCACCTCATCATGCCCAAGCAGCTCACTGGCGTGTTCATCAATAATTTTATTAAGGTGTGTAGCAATAACTGTCGCAGCGTCGACTACCGTGTAACCAAGTCCAACGGCATGTTCTCGCTCGGAAGTTTCAATCCAGAGTGCTTCCAGTCCGTAAGCAGGCTCTGAAGTGGCAATACCATTTATCTCACCAAACACTTCACCGGGATTGATCGCCAATAAACGCATAGGCTCAATCTGTCCTTCGGCGACAATGACACCCTTGAGCAAGATGTTGTAGCTGTCTGGTTTCAGGTTCAGGTTATCTTTCACGTGCACACTGGGAATCAGAAAGCCCAGCTCCCGGGATTGGGTTTTACGAATGCCTTTAAGTTGAGTGAGTAATTGTGCACCCTGTTTTTCATCTGCCAGAGGAATGAGTTTATATCCCAGCTCAAGCCCCAGGGTATCTACCGGGGGAATATCTCCCCATGACCAGGGTGTAGATTCACCAACATCTTCTGTATTGGCCTGAGTCGGGCTGGATTCGGGATCATCCTTCTGACTTTTGCTGGTCCACCAGGCCAGAAAAGCCACAATTAAGCCCAGGCTGAGAAAGGGCACATGGGGCATACCTGGAACAATACCTATCACCATTAAAATCATGGCAGTAAGGCCCAAAGCTTTTGGAGAAGAAAACATCTGCTCGGAAACCTGATGCCCCACATCTGCAGATTCAGAAACACGGGTCACCATGATAGCCGCAGAGGTGGACAGAAGCAGCGAAGGAATCTGAGCCACCAGGCCATCACCAATCGTCAGAAGAGAATAAACAGCAAAGGCTTCCCCGGCGGATAACCCCTGACCAATGGTGCCTATCAGCATTCCACCAATGATATTGATGGCAAGAATAAGCAGACCGGCCACAGCATCGCCCCGGACAAACTTGCTGGCACCGTCCATTGAGCCGTAGAAGTCTGCCTCCCGACGTACACTTTCCCGCCGGTCGTGCGCTTCCTGCTGATCAATAACGCCGGCATTGAGGTCTGCATCGATGGACATCTGCTTGCCTGGCAGAGCATCGAGAGTAAAGCGGGCGGTCACTTCAGAAATACGACCAGCGCCTTTAGTGACCACGACAAAGTTGATAATCACCAGAATAAAGAACACCACCAGTCCGACGACGTAACTGTTGCCAATAACGACCTCACCAAAGGATTGAATCACCTTTCCGGCAGCGCCATTGCCGGTGTGTCCATTGAGGAGAACGACCCGGGTCGATGCCACGTTCAGGGCGAGGCGCAATAAAGTGGAAACCAGCAGGATGGTTGGAAACACGGCAAATTCAAGAGGCCGAAGTGTGTAGATACTGACCAAAAGGATAAGCAGCGACAATGCGATGTTGAAGGTAAAGAATACATCCAGCATAAAAGGCGGCATGGGCAGTGTAACCATACCGAGCGTCATCAGAACGATCAGCGGAATCCCGATATTCAGGTTGCCGCTTTTGGGCGACATCATGTATAGCAGACGTTGAGCTTCCTTGATCATTGTCTCTTTTTATCCCATTTTTCCCGGAAGGCACTGGGGATTTCCGGTATTGGTAAATCGGGTGCCTTGCCTCTGCGTCCGGCCTGAAAGTCATTCAGATGATGGACGTAAGCCAAAATTTGAGCAACGGCCAAAAACAGGTCGTCGGCTATTTCCTGATTCAACTGTGTCGTATGATAAATCACCCGGGTTAACGTCGGAGACTGTACCACCGGTTTATTATATTCCCGCGCTACAGCACAGATGCGCAGGGCTACCCGGTCAACTCCTTTTGCCACGACATAAGGGGCTCTGGCCTTATCCAGATCATACTTCAGAGCTACAGCAAAGTGAGTTGGGTTGGTGATTATTACATCTGCTGAAGGAACGGCCTGCATCATTCTGCGGCCAGCAATTTCCTGTTGCTTCTCTCGCAGTTTTGAACGAAGTTCTGGCTGACCTTCAGACTCCTTCATTTCATCACGCATTTCCTTGTGTGTCATGCGCAGTTTTTTCATGTGGTTCCATCTTTGAAAAGGCACATCGATAAAACAGATCAGCAGCAGGGCGCTGACCAGAATTGTGATGGCCATGGCCAGATGGCTCAGCCCCTCTGACACTGCATGAACGAGCGGCAGCCGGTTCAACCAGAGTACATCCCGAAAGAACCACTGATTAATGAGCCAGAGAGAAAAAGCCAGCAGCGAGATTTTGGCAATGGACTTTAGCAACTCAATCATGGAGTTGGCAGAAAACATGCGTTTAATGCCTTTGAAGAAACTGATGCGTTCAGCCTTGGGTCGTATCTGTTTATTTGAGAATATCCAGCCTCCTAAAGCCGCTGAAGCGGCTATTGAAGCCAGAATGACAATCAACATAAAGGGCAGCAGGCCGGAGAAGCCCTGAGTTATGCTGATGATCAGGTGCTCCGTTAGCCAGCTTTCCTGACGCAATGCGTCTCTTTCAAACCTGAAGCTTTTGTGCATAACCTGAAACAGCTGGTCACGAATGAGCCCACCACTGAGCCAGAAAGCGGCCAGAGTTGAAGCCAGTAGGGCAAAGGTGACCAGTTCCCGGGATCGGGGGACCTGACCTTCGTCACGGCTCTTTTGAAGTTTTCGTTCTGAGGGTTCTTCTGAGCGTTCCCCGGTCTGTCCTTCTTCTGCCATCTTGAAATACCTAAAGAACCAGAGATCGTAGAATTGCCAGAACGGTCTGAGTCAATCGCGTGAAGACACCGTTCAGGGTCGAACTGATCAGCATCAGAATAAATATGCCTGCCAGCATGGTCAGAGGAAAACCCAGACTGAAAATATTGAATTGCGGAGCTGAGCGGTTCATGACACCAAAGGTGAAAGTGACAATTAATAAGGCAACAATGGCAGGTAGAACCATCAATAGTGCGCTGGCAAACATCCAGCCGCCCATGGCGGGCATTTGGTGAATATCCAGTTGACTGACAGAAAAGGGTGCAATGGGAATGGTATTAAAGCTCTCTACAACAATAGAAATGACGACCAGATGCCCATCAACCGCCAGAAACATCAGGAAACTCAGTAGCTGGAATACCTGGCTGATAACCGGAATCTGGGCGCCATTCATCGGATCGAACATGACCGCCATACCCAGACCCATCTGCAGGGAGAGCATCTGACCGGCGGAGGTGAAAATAGCGAAATAGATTTGCAGTACCATCGCCATTAAAAGCCCGACAGCCAGCTGTTGTGCAGTGATCAAAAGGGCTGCACCCGATAATGGTTCAACAGCGGGCACCGCAGGTAACATAGGGGCAACAATAATAGTGATGGCCATCGCCAGAATAACCCGGATTCTGGGTGCTACTACCTGGCTACTGATAATGGGCATCGCCAGAAAGAGTGCACCGATACGAAAAAATGGCCAGAGATACTGACCGATCAAGCCTACCACCTCAGAGAAGGTAAAGGTCCCCATCAGGCCAGCATCTCCGGGATAAATTCATACAACCGGAGAAACAGATCCATAAATTCCTGAATCAGCCAGGGGCCAGTGAGGCCTATAGTGACCAGTGTCGCCAGCAAACGGGGCAGGAAACTGAGGGTTTGTTCATTGATTTGAGTCGCTGCCTGCAGTGTGCTGACCACAAGGCCAACCAGCAGTCCGGGCATCACAATTACCGAGACCATCAGAACAATGAGGGTCAGCGCATCACGAAAAAGGTCTGCCACAACTTCCGGTGTCATGGGGTTTCCTCTGGATAAAAATAAATGCGTTATAAATATATAAAAACATTTTTTTACTTTAAAAACGACTTAAAGAAATGACAAATTTTGTTAAATATTCTCCTTACGCGATTAATTAAAAAAAACGGCAGCTCTATTTAAGAAATTCAGAATCCCTTCCGAGTGGTACTTATCAACAGGCAGTACGTTGAAGTAATCAAGCGATTAAACCTGAATAGGGAATTAGTAAAATGGCAATGACCGTAAATACCAATATCTTCTCTCAGAATGCCCAGCGTAATTTGGGTAAGACTGAGACGGGTCTTCAGACCGCCATGCAGCGTCTGTCTTCTGGTATGCGTATTAACAGTGCTAAGGATGATGCCGCCGGTTTGCAGATTGCGAATAAAATGGCTGCACAAATTGGTGGACTGGGTGTCGCTATCCGAAATGCCAACGATGGCATCTCCATGGCACAGACTGCTGAAGGTGCTATGAGCGAGATCACTAACTCTTTGCTGCGTATGAGGGATCTGGCTTTGCAGGCATCAAGTGGTACCTATGAGGCTGCTGATGTGACTGCCCTGCAAGCCGAATACGATGCTCAACTGGCTGAGATTACCCGTATTGCCTCAACGACTGAGTTTAACGGGACAACCGTTCTTGGTGCAGGTACTGTCGAAATTGCCGTTGACTATACCGATGCTACCACCAATAACATAGACCTCAATTTTACTGCCGTTGCGCTGACGGCTGTTACCTTTACCGATGCCGCCACAGCTCAAACGGCAGTGGGTGCATTGGATGTCGATATTGCCGCCTACGACGCTGTTCGGGCCAGTCTTGGTGCATCCCAAAACCGACTGACCACTACCGTCAATAACCTTTCAAATATCCGTGAAAACCTGAGTGCTTCCAGAAGCCGTATCGTGGATACTGATTTTGCTGCAGAAACAGCGAATCTGAGTAAGTATCAGGTCATGCAACAGGCCGGTACTGCTGTGTTGGCTCAGGCTAACGCTATACCTCAGAACATTCTGTCTCTGCTGCGATAATCGCTTCAGGACAGTTTGTAAAATTCAGTCAGCTTTAATGCTGATCGTCTTTGTGGGAGCTAACCAGCTCCCATTTTTTTATAGAGCTGTCTGTTATTCGGTTATGTTTCTCAAAGCAGTGCCGACTGAATAAAAGCAGGCATTAATCAGAGGCTGATTATGTTCAGTTTGAATGGCATTTTCTCGGGACTCGATGTGAGCTCCATGGTGAACGCTTTGGTGGAGGCTGAGCGTGCTCCGACCGAAAGCCGTTATGCCCGCAGAGAGGAGGCCTTTAACGTGGAACTCTCTGCTGTTGGGACGCTAAAGTCTGCTCTGGATGATTTTAATACCCAGATAGAAAGCCTGAACAGCATCAGTAAATTCAGTCCCAGGGCAGTCAGCATCAGTAATGAGTCAGTTCTGAGTGCAACTGTTTCCAGCAGCGCCGGGGCAGGCAGTTATCAGTTTTATGTGGATCAGCTGGCCACCCGCCATCAGACGGTATCCACATCTATTGCTTCAGATGCCACCGTTGGTTCCGGAACGGTCAACCTCTCGGTTAACGGTGAAAGCTTCTCTGTTGTTATCGAACCGGGAACAGAGAGCCTGACTGATGTACGTGATGCCATAAACAATGCTGCTGATAACTCCGGAGTGCAGGCAACAATTATCAATGAAAGCGGTCAGCAACGTCTTATGCTGACTAGCGAGAAATCTGGCGCAGCAAACACCATAACGAGTGATTTCAGTGGCCTTTCCGGTGGATCAGAAACTCTGGGATCCTTTACCGACTTGCAGGTGGCAGTCGATGCCAGCATACGGTTTGGTTCAGGGGCCTCTGCCATCACTATTACTTCCGAAGATAACCAGCTCGAAAATCTTATTGATGGCGTCACGCTTGATTTGAAAGCCGTCAGCACAGATCCGGTAACCGTAAATATTTCCATAGACAAAGACAGCCTGAAAGAGTCTATGCAGGGGTTTGTGGATGCCTGGAACAATGTTAAGTCTACCCTTGATAACCTGACGGATTTCAACGGTATTACAGCGGGGCCTCTTAATGGTGATGCCCAGGCCCGGGCTATTGAGGGACAGTTGAGAAGTGTCATCAGCTCTTTATACGGTGAAGACGGTGACACATTCAGAACGCTCGGGCAATTGGGGCTGACAACCACCGAAGACGGCTCGTTAAATCTGGATTCCGATAGTCTGGATGAAGCTCTGGCTAACAACTTTGATGAATTGGCAGAAGTGCTGGCCGGTGAAGATGGCTTAATGAGTCAACTGGCAGCCGTTCTCACACCTCACCTTGAAAGTAGCGGAACGCTTGACAGTCGGGAAGACAGGATTAATGAAGGCTTGAGTGATATTGAAGATGATCGTGCCGCACTGGAGTTGAGACTGGAACGAACCCGCAGTTATTACCAGAATCAGTTCCTGACGATGGAAAGTATTCTGGCATCACTGAGTGGAACCAGTGATTGGATCACCAGCAGTCTGAATAGTCTGAATAACAATAATTCCTGATCATGGAGGGGTCATGAAGCAAAAAGGTCTGGGTGCTTATAAACAACAGGAAAAAGCAGGTGTAGAAGCGTCTGATTCTGTTCAGCTGGTGGGTGTGTTGTTTACTAAACTGATGGACAATCTGGCTAAGGCAAGCCACTACATTGAGCGAAAAGATTTTACCAACAAGTCGGATCGACTCTCCCTTGCCATCGAAATTCTGCTGGTACTGGAACAGTCACTGGATTTTCAAAAAGGCGGTGACTTAGCCGACAATCTTCAATCGTTATATCTCTATTGTATTAGACGTTTAACAGATGCCAATACAGGTAATGATGTGTCCGCTATCAGTGAAGTGATGGGGCTGTTAAAAGAAATTCAGGAAGCCTGGACTTATATTTCCACACCTCAAGCTGCGATGGCAACTATCCAGTAACGGGGCGGTTTGAATGGAAAATCAGGGACTGCCAGTTTTTTCGTTGTTATCTTTGTCCGGTTCGGTGCCGTCGGTTGAGGGTGCCCAACCGCAGGTCATGGCGGCTGCTCAGGCAGCTACAACCTCTTCAGAGTTGACGTTTGACACCATTCTTCAACAGTTTTCCTCAATAGAATCTGCAGCCACAGAGTTAGTCTCTCCAGAGCTTTTATCTCCGGAGCTTTTATCTCCACAATTGTTGCCTGTTAATTGGCAGGCAAAATCAGATGTGCTTTTGGCAAGCCCGGGGGCTTCAGAACGGACAAAGCATTTTCCCGTTACACACTTGCCAATAGTGACAAGCGAGAAAAAACCTGAACAGGCCACTGTGGAGATAAAAAATACCTCTTTAACAGAAGGGGTAACTGAACGACCCGATTCAAATGTGTCAATGCCCATAAAGGCTGCAAAACTCCAGCTGCCTGTCCGAACCCGGGCATCAGAGGTCTCTTTGACTCCGGTTATCACCCAGAGGGCGACTCAGGCTCAAAGACCATTAACGGATGTTAATCAGGTGTTGGAGGTAAATCACCAAACAGAAAAGCTCAGGCCGGAAGTCACATTAAAACCGGATCAAATCCTGGCAGAAGCCAAAGTGCCGGAGATAAAAAATCACAATGGAATAAAAGAAATTCCAGCTCCGCAGCCTCTGTTCAATCTTGAAATGGAGCGAAAGGCCACTCTAAAAACAGTGCCTGTATTGATGCAACAATCTGAGTCAATAACGGCCATTGCTCATCAGGCGCCACAACATTCTGTTTCAATTCAGATGACTGAGCCATCATCAGCCGCTCAGTCACCTCTAGTTAAACAACCTTTCCTGCAACCTGAACTAGCCCAGCGACCGTTTGGGCAGACAGTGGTCCAGATGATTAAGCAGGGTGAGCAGAAAATGGAGTTTCGCTTAGACCCACCGGAATTAGGCCGGGTAACGCTGACTGTGAGCGTTGATAGAGACGCTGTCAGCCTTCAGGCGATAACGGCAACACCGGCAGCCAGAGACTTGTTGCTGCTTCATGGCGATCGCCTGCGGGAAGCTCTTAATAGTGAATCACTGACTCTGGGGCAAATGTCAGTGGATGTGGGTAGCCAGAAAGAGGCCGATACATCGGAACAATCTTCAGAATACCTGCCCACCGCCGATGGTTGTCATGAATCAAAGGGTTATCAGAGTGCCCAGGAACAATTCAGGGTTCATGGCGGCAGATTATTGGATCATTTCGTTTAACAGATCATCGGAAAAGGAGTTTTTGGACTCATGGCAGATGAAAAGGAAAGCAGTGCCTCTGAAGACAAAAATTCAGGCAACAGCAAGTTATTAATCATCATCATTATTCTTCTGGTGCTGTTGCTGGCTGGTGGTGGCGGTTTTGTAGCAATGACAATGATGGCTCCTAAAGAGCAACCGCAACAGCAACAGCAACAGCAACCGCAGCAACCAGTGGCAGCATTGGCGCCACCCAGTTTTATGATGCTTGAGCCGTTTATTATCACTCTTAAAAGTGATGCCCGACCTCGATATATGCAGATAAAACTGTCATGGATGGTACGGGATGAAACGGTGATCGCAACACTGGAAGCTTATCGGCCACTTATTCGTAATGAAGTCATCAACTACCTGGGCTCTCTCTCTTATGAACAGGTTAAAGCCGGGGGCGTCACAGAGATTATCCGCGCTGAAACGCTGGCAAGAGTGAATGCACTGCTGGACAAAGAGAGGGTGGGAGCAAGGGTGGATGACTGTCTGATTACGGATCTTGTGATTCAGTAGCAGCTTAGTGGCAGACATGCAGCAAAAAGGACTTAACGCTTATCGCCAACAGGCAGGAAATCAGCGGGATGTTCTGGTTAAGCAGCACTTGTCCCTGGTTAAGAAGATTGTGCTGCATCTGGCCAGCAGTCTGGGCAGCAACATCTCCCGGGATGATCTCTTGCAAGCAGGCATGATGGGTCTGCTGGATGCTGCCAGTCGTTATGATCCGGGTCGCAAAGTCCCCTTTGAACAGTTTGCCAAAACCCGGATTCGAGGCGCAGTGATTGATGAGCTACGACAGTGGGACTGGCGCAGCAGAACAGACCGGGAACACGGGCAGAAAATCAGTAATGCCATCCAGAAGTTAAATACAAACCTGGGACGGGCTCCGTCCGAGTCCGAAATTGCAGAAGAACTTGGCGTCAGTCTTGAGCGATACCACCGTATGTTACAGGGCAGTAGTTCCGACAGTCTGTTGAGTCTGGATGGGCTGATGCAGGGTGAGTCTGACAGCCGAATCATAGAGATCAATGATGACGACTCTGTAGAAGTGGTTGCCATGGGTGGAGAGCGCAGTAAAGCTCTGGCAAAAGCATTACAGGAGCTGCCGGAACGAGAGCAACATCTGATGAATCTTTATTACGTTCATGAACTGAATATGAAAGAAATTGGAGAAGCTTTGGACCTGACGGAGGCCCGTATTTGTCAGTTACACCGTCAGGCTGTCTTACGATTGCGCTCGCTGCTGGAAGAATGGAACAGGGACTAATGCTATGAAAATCTTGGGGCTACTGATCCAGCTTGGCTGCATCTTTGGTGGTTTTATGGCTGCTGGTGGTGAAATGGCGGCTATCTGGCAGCCCGCAGAAATAGTGATGATTGGTGGTGGAGCATTGGGGGCATTCATCATTGCCAACCCAACTAACGTTGTGAAAGCGGCGGGACGGCACTTGGTTTATACCGTCAACAATTCAGGTTTTAATCGTGAATATTATGATGAGCTGCTCTCCCTTATGTATACATTATTTAATATGGCGAAAAAAAAGGGGGGGAGTAAGGCCCTTGAAGAGCACATAGAAAACCCTGAAAACAGTGATGTTTTTTCAAAATATCCTCTGATTATGAAGACGCCTCATATCTATAACTTCATTGCTGAAAACCTCAGGCTGTCACTGGTAGACGGCATTGAACCCCACGAATACGAAACCATTATTGAGGAAGAAATTGAATCCATGGAGTCAGAAATGATGCGTCCGGCAGATGCTCTGCAGCTGATTTCGGATGCTTTGCCGGGCTTCGGTATTCTGGCAGCAGTATTGGGTATTGTTATTACGATGGGCGCGATAGATGGCCCGATGGATCAACTGGGCAGATTGATTGCTGCGGCTCTGACAGGGACTTTTCTTGGCATATTTATGGCCTACGGACTGGTTGGACCATGCGCAACGGCCATTGGTCACTCAATCAATCAGGAAATAAGAGCATTTGAATGCATTAAGGTGGGGCTGGGCACTAACAAGTCCGGGTTTCCTCCCATTGTTTCAGTTGATTCTGGCAGAAAAATGCTTTTTTCAGACAAACGACCCACTTTCGGTGAACTGGAAGAGTTACTGGACGGCCAATGAGCAAAGGTCATGTTATTGTCATCAAAAAGAAGCATGGCGGTCATGGTGATGGTCATCATGGAGGTTCATGGAAAGTAGCCTTTGCTGATTTTGCCATTGCCATGATGGCTTTGTTTCTTCTACTGTGGATTATGAGTGCCACTGATAAGGAGCAGAAGAAAGCCATTGCGACCTATTTTGAAGATCCGGGCTCATTCCGCCATCCAAGCAGCTCCAAGCCCATTAATTTTGGGGTAGCAAATACTGTGGTGGATATTCCCAAACCGGGGCCAGGCAAACAAGGCAGGGAAGACACTGAAGTTATTGCTGACCAAAACACCAAAACACTGAATAACACGCTGATTTTCGACAAGCTGTCCGATGAATTACAAAAATTGATCGGTGGCAGTAAGTCAGCCGGAAGATATGAAGATTACATTTATTTGGAGGAAACACCGGAAGGCTTGCGCATTGTCATTCTGGACAATAACAAGCGGGATATGTTTGAAAAGGGGAGGGCGAGACTGCAGCCATTTTTTCAGGATTTACTGCTTGAACTGGCCCCTATTCTGAACAAACTTTCTTTCAACCTCATGATAAGCGGGCATACTGACAGCTCTGGCTTTCAGAGGAATGACTATTCAAACTGGGAGCTGTCATCAGCCCGGGCTCAGATTGCAAGAAGAACGCTGGTTTTCGGAGGATTAGAAGAGTCCCGGATTATGATGGTATTGGGTATGGCTGACCGGGTATTGCGCAACCCTGAAAACCCTGAAGCCAGCTCCAATCGTAGAATTGAAATTCTGCTCCTGGCAAAAGATATGGAAGAGCGGATTGAAAAGATGTTTGCACCCATTGAAGAAGGCACCCAAAAGCTGAGCGAAGGAGACTCACGGAAAATGCGCAAAGCGCTCGAAAAAGCCAAAAGTAATCAACTCCCGGAAGAAATGAAAGACAATATAGAATGGGGCAATTAGTTACCTGCCCAATGAGCCAGAAATATTCGATTCCGTCAGTTACTCAGATTTTCTTATCGATGATTTTTTTAATGATACGAGAGACGGCCACAAAGCCAAACGTAGCCGTCACTACGGTCGTGGCACCAAAACCACTGGCACAATCCATTTTTGTTGACCCCAGATCCGAAGGTTTCTGCTGGCATACCGTTCCATCGGGCTGAGGATAAACCGCCTGTTCTGAAGAAAAGACACAATCGACACCAAACTTCCGCTTGTTGTTTTTAGTAAAGCCGTGGAAGTCTCTCAGATGATTTCTGACTTTTTTTGCCAGAGGGTCGTGCCAGGTTTTGGTGAGGTCGGTAATCTGTATCTGGGTGGGATCGACCTGACCACCGGCACCACCGGTTGTGATCACTGGAATCTTGTTTCTTTTGCAGTGATGAATCAGGGCAGCCTTGATTCTGAAACTGTCTATGGCATCCAGTACATAATCGAAGTCCTGACTGATCAGCTCAGACACATTTTCGGTTGTTATAAAGTTTTCAATGACATGGCACTGGCAGTCCGGATTAATGGACTGAATGCGGCTGGCCATCACTTCACATTTGGACTGACCAATCGTTTCGGTGGTGGCATGGAGTTGACGGTTGATGTTAGTGACACAAACATCATCCAGATCAATCAGAGTAATGCTGCCCACCCCGGTTCTGGCCAGAGCCTCTGCTGCCCAGGAGCCGACTCCGCCAATACCTATGACGCAGATATGGGACTGTTTCAGCCTGTCTACGGCATCGCTGCCATAGAGACGGCGGCTGCCTCCAAATCGGGCGTCATAGCCAGTGGTTGAATGTTCCGAAGCAACTGTCATAAAAAGAGTCCGAGAGCCTTTGGGTAAAAATCTTACAGGTCATGAATCCGGGCGCAGGATTATAATACTGACATCCTCTCTTGTCATGGAGCCGGTTGGCCCGGGAGTATCGGATGACTCAAGTATTGCGATCTCTGGTGGGGGATATTGGTGGTACCAATGCCCGTTTTGCTCTGGTGAATCCTGACAGTCTGGTGCTGGAAGGTATTCAGACAATGTCGAGTATTGATTATTCCGATCTTGAAGATGCCGTCCGGCTCTACCTGAAAAATCAGGGCGTTGAAACCATTACCAGAGTTTGTCTTGCCGTTGCCGGTCCGGTCGTGGACGGAAAAGTCAGTTTCACTAACAGCCACTGGAAAATTGATCAGCAACAGTTCAAACAGGACTTTGAATTGGAAGTGATGGCGCTGATCAATGATTTTGCCGCGCAGGCTTTGGCGGTTCCTCACCTTCCTTCAAACGAACTCATGCCTGTTGGGCCTGAGTTGGACGTTGATCCTGATGCCGTCAAGCTGGTGATCGGCCCGGGAACCGGTCTGGGGCTTTGTGGATTAATCGAAACCCCTGTGGGTTGGCAGGCTCTGCCCGGAGAAGGCGGCAATGCCGACTTTGCACCTTCTACGGAAAGAGATATTAGTGTCTGGCGATTCATCCGAAAAGAGGTTGGGGGGTTGTTGGGGGTTGAGAGAATACTCTCTGGCTCAGGTCTGGAATTATTGTATGAAGCGCACTCCAGTCTCGATGGTCGGATGGATAAACTACAGGCGGCAGATATCACGGTTCAGGCTCTGGAACAAAATGATTCTCTGGCCTATGAAGTGCTGGACCACTTTTTTGAGATTCTTGGCAATACCGCCGGAAATGCGGCACTGATCCTGGGAGCAAGGGGCGGTGTCTATATTGCGGGTGGAATTATCCCAAGAGTTAAAAAACTGTTTGCCAGAGGAACATTCCGGAAAGCTTTTGAGAACAGGGACAAGATGAAAGGTTACATGTCAGGCATACCGACATCGCTGATACTGTCTGAACATCCGGGGTTAACAGGAGCGGCGGCCTATTTGAACTGTTCAGGTTATCATTGAAGTCAGCTGTCTTCTAAAAGTATCCCCAGAGGTTGTGGATAAGTCTGGGATTAACCTTTGGGTGGTTTTCCGAACTTCAGGGAAATAACAAACTGCAAATAAGTGGTTAAAAAACGATCAATGGTTGGTTGAAAGCACTCACCAGATCAGGCTGCAATAGTCAGCCTGACACCCAGCGCTTTCAGCAGGCGATGTACGGTATCCCAACGAGGTTGAGCCTTGCCATTGAACGCTTTGTAGAGGCTTTCTCGGTTGAGCCCGAACTGTTTTCCGCTATTGCGGCGTTGATAACGGTATCAAAGTAATCAAGACCTGCTGCACTGCATGCCGCTCAGTAGAGTCTATCAGCCCCAAACTTTTGGCTGTGTAGTATTTAAGCTACAATAGAGGCATGATTACAGTCAAACAACATGGTGTGTTCAGAAGATGGCTTAAAGCTTTGAAAGATCCGAAGGCCAAAGCATCCATATTATCGAGAGTGAAGCGCTTGGAGTTCGGATTATTTGGGGACGTGAAGCCTGTTGGAGGTGGCTTAAGCGAGTTGAGGATTGATACAGGCAAGGGCTACCATGTCTATTTTGTGCGTCAAGGCAGTGAGCTGATTATTGTATTTTGTGGAAGTCAAAAGAAAGATCAACAGAAACAAATAGATCTTGCCAGAGCGCTATATAAAGATTGGAGAGCTAATAATGGATAGTAAAATAACAGACTTTGACCCTGCTGAGTTCCTTGATAACGATGAAGCTATTCAGTGTTACATAGACGAGGCGATAGCAACCGGTCATGCTGGCTTTATTGCGGACTCACTGGGCGTTGTGGCCAGAGCTAAAGGAATGAGTAAGCTTGCAAAAGAAACAGGTTTGTCTCGTGAAAGCCTCTATCGATCGCTGAGTGAAGAGGGTAATCCAAGTCTGAAAACCCTTCTGGCTGTATGTAAGGCTCTGGGAGTTTCTATGAATATCGGCAAGCCTTTGCGGGTATAAGTTTATTGTTCAAAGCTAGAGATATGCGCCAAACACAAGAAAAAATAAGGCTGCATAATAGCAGCCTTATTTTGGTTATAAGTAATGCATTATCATTTAGGTGTTTCTGCCAAACCTGGCTTAAGCCCTTGGCATAAAATCCGCCTTTTTGTTCATTTCAGATTACGGATTACCACCAAGCTTCAAACTGCACGCCGTATGTCCAGCCGTCAGAGTCCACACCAAAGGTGTTTGCGATTTGAGGTCTTGTGGTTCCTGTATCGAAGTAGTCAAGGCCCTCCACTGAACTGCATGTTTCTTCACCGTAATCAGTTATGCTACATAATGGAGTGCCTGTTTTGTCGGTAGGGAGCAGATTGGGATTCTCAACAGCGTCCCATTTTGCGTACGTAGCAAATACTCTGATCACCGGTCTGACAAATGCTCCAAACTTTGGATGGAACTGTTGAGCTATTGTGAATTTGGTCACCTGACTGTCAAAACCTTGGCCTTTTCCGCTGTCTAAAGTACTGTCATAAAAGGCATTTTCAACTTTGTCCCAACCCAGCTCAATTGCAGTACTGGTGATTTCGGTCCACTTCCAGATGGGTCTGATACCGGCTGTTATCCAGCTTCTCTTGTCAGGCAACGAGGCATCCAGTTTTTGAGCTTCTTCGTCGTACTCGACCTGTGTCCAGGCTGCAACGTACATGATGTCCATTTGGTCACTCAGAGAGAATGAACCATGATCAAGCACCCTAAAGAGCTTGTTGCCCTTGTACCACTCTGCTGAGGCTATATCTCGGCCAGTTGAACCAACGCCTGGACCTGTCATGCCATCATTAGCGTATTGCACTGCAAATTTGTTAAAACCATCCAGAACCTCCCAAGTCAGCTCGGCTGTGAGCAGCCATCCGTCTTTATCAAGAAACTCTTTGTAGACAGACTTGTCAGGAGGGTTTCCCTTGCCGTAGTCAACTCCTAGTTCAAGGCTGAGATTGTCCATGAGTCTCAAATCCTTAAGTCGGAGATCTATGACATCGGTTTCAACAGCTTGTTCTTGGTTAGCCCCACTGCTATCGAAATATTCTACCTTGGGTGTATGTCTTAGCCAGGCAATATCAAACTTGCCTATGCCAACATCAATATCCTGAATACCGGCTCCGGGGCCAGAAACATCCCAGTAGTACCAGTCATTCATATGAACATCATGTCTTTGGTAAAAGCGTTTACCGGCCCAGAGCATGGCCTCCGGCATACCTTCCATGATATTCCTGGCCTGTAAGTTGACTTCTCTAAGGGCAAATTCATTGTTGCCATAATAATTGTCGCCCATTCCGGGCATCTCCCAGTCATTATTCTGGAAAACTTTATAGGCAATATTGGTATCCAGCCTGAACGAAGTGTTGTTATCATCCGACAGCTCAGCACCGAGCTTAAGCTCTGTGTAAGTTTCACACTCGTTACCCAGACGATATTTGGCGGGTGCTCCTGCTGCTTTAAAGCAGGCCTGATCTCCTCCCTCTGCTGAACGACCTACGCCTGAGCGCGCATAGCCGTGAAAATCAACATTGACTTCTTCAAAGCCCCAGGAAAGCGCAGGGAGGGAAGCGAGAGAAATAACTCCAATACTGCGACCCAGAGCAGACAGAGTACTCTGTATCCGAATCATTGCCATTTACCTTGTGTGTGTACGACAGTTGACCAGAGCTAACCGTTGGCTAAGCTGCTCTGGTCTGTTGCCATGAAGATGCGGTTTTCCCGAGTTTCGGAGCCATTTCATGTTCATGGCGGCTTGAGTAAATAAACCGAATGGATCTGAGAATTATGTTTTCGGTGTACCCGTAGGAAATCTAGACCAGAGATTCACAATCAGCAAAGTAATTAAGAAAAAAGAGGAGTTAATACAGTTTTTTATCCAGCCTGGCTCAAATACGACTATGTTTGCAGACAGGCTCCCGGAGCCTGTGCAGCAATACTGTAACTGAGAGTGAAAAAATGCTGCATTTTATTGTTGATCGTGAATTCAGGTATACAGTTTATGAGTTTACTGAGAGGTATCGAAATATTCGGTACTGGAAATGGCCGAATTAAAGGATTATTAAAGGGGATGTTTTATAAAGAACGACAAGTGTCTGGCGTGATGAAAAAACAGTTTCTTTTCGCGTGTATTCTTGCCCCTGTCATAACCCTGATGGGCTGCTCTCATTTTAATAGCCGGGAAGAAACAATAAAGCAGCCTGACTCAGAAGGTAAAGTGTACAACTCAGTTAAGGACATTACTTGTCATCCATTAAGGTATCCTGCCGACAAAAAACAGGCTCGCATTGTCGTTAACGAGTTCACTTCAAGACTAAAACAATCCTCCGGAGAAACTCCGGTTCTGGCTTTCAGTCTGCCGCAAACGGGCATTCATAAAGTGACTATAAACAGCTATGTGGTCAAGGATGATGATAAGGAACAGCTGTTCTATCCAGCGGTTGCACTGCTCGATCAGTCTCATAACATCATAGCCAAGGTACCTGAACGTCAGATCAAGTATAAAAAGCCAGGGCTTACCAACGCTGAAAGTATTGAAGCTCAATTCACCATCGATAATGACAAGCTTTCCAGCGAACAGGCAGTTTGCATGCTTGTCTATACCACCGATGAACTGAGGAAAGGGAAAACAACCTTAATGAATGAGGCTAAGGAATATGCCAGAGCTTACGGTGTTGTTGCACCGCCGGTGCCTGATCCTGTCGCTATTCATGGCAATGCAGGGCATCTGGCCATCAGTATAAAAAGTTCAGAGGTGGCTTTTGCTTCAATGCCCAATATTCCTTTAGCTGCCTCTGCTGCTGTGATACCAGGAGCCTTGTCAGTGGAAGAGGATCCTTTTACAAAAGAAGTCCGGCAGCATTATGTTGATGCTGTTAATAAACACCTTAAGTCATGCGATATTGCAAGGGCTATGCTTGCGAGAGCTGAATTGGGAAACACTCTCAGGGATACGGAGGAATACTTTGTCGAACAGTATGGTAAGCCCGCCGATAAACTGAACTCCCCCAAAACTCTCGGTTTTGAAGACGGTTATACCGAGTATGCCGGGAAAGTCTTGTATCACTATCAATTGCAGGTATACGACCACCTGAAGACCGGTCAGGGTGCTGCGGCATTGAAGGTGATTGATCAAATCAAGGCTACCCTGGAAAAAGTGGATCAGCTGTTTGACCGATAGCCTTCGAAGACAGTTCGCTTGAGCTTGTCGACGTTTCGACAGGCTCAGGACGAATGGGTGTGTCAACATTCTATCGGACAGTGGCGGGAATCTTGATATATCTTTAAATAGCCCTGAATTTGTAAAAGACATTGTTCAATTAATTGTTCAGGTAATACTGTTATGAATGTAATCTCTTACTCCAAAGCCAGAAACAATCTGAAGTCGCTGCTTGATCAGGTGGCCGAAGATGCTAACCACACCATTATCCACCGGCGGGAAGGTGAGGATGCGGTGGTCATGTCACTGGACAGCTACAACAACCTGATGGAAAACCTTCATTTAATGTCATCTTCGAACAACATAAAACATTTGAACGAATCTATTGCCCAAATTGAGGCAGGTTAGGTTCCAGAAAAAGGCTTGATTGATGGCGAGGCATAAGACTAAGCATAAAAGGTTGATATGTTGGTCAGAAAAAGTCCGGAGTGATTATCTTTAGAGCCTGCCGTTTCCACTATTAAAGCAGCCGCATACATTTTTATACTTTGGTTGTGCTAAACCTAACCGCCCTTTCTAATCACTGACATATTGTTAAAAAACGACCGGTTGGATTCATCAGCAAAAATATTCTCCAGAGTGTCGGTTAACTTCCTGCGCCAGTTTGGATACTCTTCGCTGGTTCCCGGAATATTCACCGGGGATTCGATCTGTAACACCTCTTCCAGCTGAATCACTGTGATTTTTGATGCTGTCTTAGCCAGGTAATAATGAACTTTTTCCATTAAGTCCCTTGAGTATTCCATTGTGGAAATATCCTGCGGGTTCATGCCTTCAGGAAATTCATGGACGTTCGCAAGTGTTTTCAGCAAAGCCAGCTTTTCTCTGTGTCTTGCCTCTTTTTCTTGCTGAGCCCGGTTGTGATCATAAATGCCCAGTTGCAGGCGCAAATCCAGATCGAGGCAATTCCACCAGGCCTTCAGAGGAGGGATGTCATGATTACTGACACAGGTCAGAGCCATGGGTTTGTAATCCTGAGGTAGCGTGAAATGATCACCCAAACACTCGAACAGAGCCACTTCATTGGAGTAAAACAGGGCAGGAGGCAGAGAAGCTTCGATTTCAGGTGGGACGGTCCCAAGATCCTCTCCAAATACCAGACACTGACGACGATGGCTTTCCAGTTTGATAATGCCCAGAAAGTCATTCAGAGGATAATAGACATAGGCGCCATAATCAGCCGTTTTGCCTTTGGGGCACCACCAGAGCCTTAGCAGACCCATGACATGATCAATTCTCAAAGCCCCGCAGTGGTTCATATTGGCCTGAACCATTTCAATAAAGGGCTGGTACTGCTGAGCGATGAGTACCTGAGGATTAAAGGGAGGTAAACCCCAGTTCTGTCCCTGGGGCGCTACACCATCCGGGGGCGCACCAACGCCTGCATCCAGACAGTAAAGGTCGCGATGACTCCAGACATCGGCGCCGCCAGTGTCTGCGCCTACTGCCAAATCACGATAGATGCCAACCAGCATACCGGCTTCAATGGCCGCTTCCTGAGCTTTGGTCAGCTGATCTTCAGCCAGCCACTGCAAGTACATGTAGTACTGAATGCGTTTTCGGTTATGGCTGGCAAACTCTTTGACGGCACCGGATTCCGGGTTCTGGAACTGTGACTCCCAGCAAGGCCATCCCCAGTTATTGATGTCCAGCTTTTTGTAGTGCTCATAAATAGCTTCATAAAGGGCATGTCGCTCCAGAGCGGGGCCACGGTTTCTGCAAAAGTCCAGAAAAGCTTTTCCCCGCGAGCTTTCGGGGCTCAGGTGTTGCTTATGGAAGTGATCAAACAGTGTGTTCAGAAAACCAAACTTCAGCCATGCTACCAGACTGTAGTCCACATACTCTTCGTCTCTTGCCTGTTGCAGTTGTTCTTTGAACTCAGGATCTTCAAATTGTCTCTGAGCTTCTTCACATTCCCTGAAGTCCGTTATGGCCGTGATATCGATATACAACGGATTAATAAAGGTTCGGCTCGATGGGCTGTAGGGGCTGGCATGAAGAGGGTTGGCCGGGTACAGGGCGTGAATAGGGTTCAGGCCGACAATGTCTGCGCCCTGTTCCGCCAGTTGAGTCGCTAACTGACTCAGGCCGGAAAAGTCACCTATGCCCCAATCATGATCGGTTCGAAGAGTGTATAACTGGATAGCACAGCCCCATAGTTTATTTCCACTCCCAAGTCTCTCAGGTTCATAGCAGGTTTCAGGAGCAATAATGATCAGAGCGCTGTCTTGCATCTTGTCACTTTGCAGAGAGAGCCGGTGGTAGCCAAGGGGTAAAGCATCCGGTAAGTTGAACGTCAAGTGGTGGTAGGTTCTTCCCTCAAATGTGCGACTGGCCTCTATGGGCATATCGCTGGTATTCAGGGTCAGAGAGTGGTGGCCAGCGGTTTCCAGTATTATTTCACCTTCGAACAGATGACCCAGCTGCTGATCCTCAAGGTACAGGCTGACCTGATAGCTTTGACCTTTAGTGAAGACTGACACGGGATGGAGTGGTTGCTGCCACTTTTGCTGTTCAATGTCTGCTATCGCTTGCTTTATCGAGTCGTCAGATTCAACGTTTAATCCCATGGCACCAAGAATCGGCAGTTTGTATTCAGTGGGGACGCTGACTGGCTTACCCGCCCAGTCACTGTATTCTCCGGAAACGCGATAGTATCGGGCCAGCTGCTCAATCAGTTCAGGATCAGACATAGCGGTCTCTCTCACAAGTCGTAGGCTGGCGCCCGGGTACGACGAAAAGCTATGCCCTCAGCATTGAAGAGGTGACAAAATTGGACCGGAAGCTCAATTTTCATCTTGCTGCCTGCTTCACGCTTTTTCGAGTCTTCTACCCGAACAATGAAGTTTTCTCGAATGGTATCGTGGCTCATGTATATGTAAGATTCGGCTCCCAGACGTTCCAGCGTTTCGACCTTGCCTTCAACCGCATTACCGTTGTCTGTTTCAGCCAGAGCATCTTCCGGTCGAATGCCCAAGACGACCCGCTCACCCTTGTTGGCACCCTGACTGTCAACGTTAGCCCGTAGCATTTCCCCGGTGGTCAACTTGAGTCGTGTTTCGTTGTTGCCGGTTTCTTCAATAAAACCATCAAAGAAATTCATTTTGGGTGAACCGATAAATCCGGCAACGAACAGGTTGGCAGGTTGGTGATAAAGTTCCAGTGGCTTCCCAACCTGCTCCAGGTTACTTTCTGCTCCCTGAGCCAGAGGACTCAGGACAACGATCTGATCTGCCAGAGTCATCGCTTCAACCTGGTCATGGGTAACGTAAATAGAGGTTGTTTGCAGACGGTTGTGCAGTCGGGCTATTTCCTGCCGCATCTGAACCCGAAGCGCGACATCGAGATTGGACAGCGGCTCATCAAACAAAAACACCCTGGGCTGCTGCACGATGGATCGGCCGATAGCCACCCTTTGTCGTTGACCTCCGGACATGGCTTTTGGCTTTCGATCCAACAGGGCCTCCAGTTGGAGAATGCGGGCGGCTTCTTCAACCCGGCTGTTGATCAATGATTTGTCGGCTTTTGCCAGCTTGAGGCCGAAGGCCATATTTTTAGCAACGGACATATGAGGGTAGAGCGCATAAGACTGGAAGACCATGCCCACCCTGCGTTCGTTGGGTGGCCAGTCATTCACCTGCTCCCCGGCAATATACATTTCACCCTCAGTGATATCCTCAAGACCACAGACCATTCGAAGCAGAGTGGACTTACCGCAGCCAGAAGGCCCGATAAATGCTATAAATTCACCCTCGGCAATGTTCAGGTTGATGTTCTTGAGAACCCAGGTCCTGCCCTGGTCGTAGCTTTTGGAAATATTAACAAGCTTAACTTCAGCCATAAGTTTTTCCGTTTTTCATTCGCAGAACCCGCCAGACTGCTAGCAGCCTGTCGGACTTAAGGCTGTCCTACTGCGGTTGCAATAAATTGGT
>NZ_JAHHPQ010000482.1:0-2541 GCF_024606245.1 Endozoicomonas sp. SESOKO2 | reverse complement strand
CAGTTTATAAATGCCCTGATAAACTAGACCATGGATTGCAGCAGTGCTCACTTTTCTGCACCAGCCAGACTCAGTCTGACCTCCCGGCAATGCGTATGGCCAGCAGTTTGCGAAGAAGTGTGCTGATGGCGCTTACTTTGAGAGAACAGGAAGGAGACTAAAAATAAACTCCGTCAAGACTACTCTCTGTCATTATCGGGTCTGTCAGTATCACTACTTTCAGTGTCACCCATGACAGCATCACTACTTTCAGAGTCGCCACTGCCATAGTCGATACTGCCATAATCGATACTGTTACGGGGACTACCACCGGACTCACTGCTGTCAGAGTCACCGCTGCCATAGTCAATACTGTTACGGTGACTACTGCCAGAGTCAGTGCTGTTGGAGTCTCCACTGCCATAATCAATATTGTTATGGTGACTATAGCGATAGTCACTACTGTCAGAGTCACAAGGATTATTCATAGCAAAATCATAGTTAAGCCCGAACCAACCGACGAAATCTTCCAAGTAGTCTATCCGTTCTTTCAGGTATTTTTTCTTCTTCTTTTCTTCGCTGAACTCTTTTCCTTCTTGTTCCACTGTCTCGTCGTAATTGGCTCCATCGGCCTGCTGATTAGCAACAGTGTCATTCGTTGCCAGATATGCCAGCGTTTTGACGGATTGTTCCAGCAGATCCGAAAATTCTGTGCCCAGAACTACCATTATGACGTAGTAATCTTCTTCAATAAAAGCTTTTGGTAATTGTTTCTCTATGTACTGTTCCAGGGTTAGAAGCAACTCTTGAAATAATTCAGGCTTTTCATTTCCAGGATTGTCTCTTGCGTCTTTTAATACCTTTTCGAATATTCCAAATAAT
This sequence comes from Endozoicomonas sp. SESOKO2, assembly GCF_024606245.1. Classification (NCBI taxonomy): domain Bacteria; kingdom Pseudomonadati; phylum Pseudomonadota; class Gammaproteobacteria; order Oceanospirillales; family Endozoicomonadaceae; genus Endozoicomonas; species Endozoicomonas sp. SESOKO2. The sequence goes on along the minus strand of NZ_JAHHPQ010000482.1, from coordinate 1,680 downwards.
GCCTGTTCTTTGCCTTTTATGCCTGAAGAGTCAGTATTGGTGTCTAACCAATTTGATAGACTAAAATAACTCGATAGGTTGTCAAGATGTGTATTTGCGAGTTGTATAGAGAAAGGATCAAGCATCAGGCTTATGGCATTAATGAGACTCACAAACTGACTACACGAGGCAACTAATTCAGGTTTTGTGTTACGATATTCTTTTATCAGACTGGACATTCGTTTAGCAGATTTTATATTACGCTGATAAATCGGTATTTTTTTTTGATTAATGTCATAGTTGAGCAGGGAGAAAGCGGCAATTAGCAGTGGGTCGGCTGATGGCGTGTATTTTTCAGCTTGCGAGGGTTTTTCCGATTCGCTCAAAAATATAAGGCGCATTTTTTCCAGCACTTTCAGGCCAATGAAGCATTTATTAGATTCTTCGATATTTGCTTTTAAAATTTTGGGATCTTCTATAGGTGTTTTTGCACCTAAAAGCTCAACTTTTTTTGCATCGAGTCTGTCGATACCAGACAAGCTAGCGGCGTGAAGCAGGAATGAGTGAAAAAACCAATAAGCGGCTTGTGGGTGGGCTCCCTTGCAGTGGATGGCTGTATAGTAACTCACCATCAACATCGCGAGGCTCTGTTGATCTTCTGGCCTGGTGATATCGACAGGAGATTCAGTACCCTGGATGTTAATGAGAACGCCTAGTAACACATTCTGGTTTTCGTCAGACTCAACATGGAGTGCTTTTTTCACTTGTTGAATCATACTCAGAATTGTCAGGCTCTCATTGGGGAGAGTAACCGGGACGTAACTCAACATAGTATTCAGGATCAGAGCGTCTCCATTCAGGCCTGTATTCAACTGTTGGATATTGGCAGTAATTTGTGCATGGGTTATCAATGGGAGCGGGATTTGCATTAAAGGCTGAGGCTGCAGTGCTTCAGCGCCCTGTGGTTCTTCTGTATGCACATCCATTTTTTCGTCTCGTTCATTTTCATGATTTAAAGCAAAGATGAGATGTGTCGTATTCGGGTTGAGGGTAAAAGGAGGGGGGGTTCCTAAATAAACATTGTGGTTAATCAAATCGTCCAGAAAGCTAGACGTTTTTGTCGTTTTATCTTCAGTAAATATCTCCTCCACAGGCATTGAGAAAGGGTTTTTTGCCAGCAGTTTAGAGCAGGGACAAACCATCATGATGAGGCCAAGGGAAGCAGCAACCGACTGATGAGCCTTGTTATGTTGGAAAAATATCGATTGCTTTGTTGCTGTAGGTAATTGAGCAATGGAGTGTGTCATCAACATCTACCTTATCCAGTTTATGAATGCTCAGATAAACTAGCCCATGGATTGCAGGAGTGCCGAATTTTAAGTATCAGTGAGACTCAGCCTTATCACCTGATTATGATTCGTTGAGCCAACGATATCTGCATTGAAGCCGGTGCTGACTTCATAAAAACCTCAACCGGGGAAGTGCGTTTAGCGCTACTCCTGAGTCTGCAGGCAACATGCAGATAGTCAGTTGCGACAGTGACAAGCAGAATATTGGCTTTAAACCCGCTAGTGCTAATCTGGCAGCATAAGACACTGCGCACATCGGGCAATTGCCGCTTTGAAGCCAGCAGTTTGTCGGGAAGCCTGCTAGCAGCCTGTCGGACTTAAGGCTGTCCTACTGCGGTTGCAATAAATTGGT
>NZ_JAHHPQ010000481.1:0-1051 GCF_024606245.1 Endozoicomonas sp. SESOKO2 | reverse complement strand
GACCAAGTCAGGAGTGCTGGAGGAGAGCCGGTGCTTTGCAAAACGGGTCACGCATTTATCAAGGAGAGAATGCGCAAAGAAGATGCCGTTTATGGTGGTGAAATGAGTGCCCACCATTACTTCCGTGACTTTGCTTACTGTGACTCTGGCATGATTCCCTGGCTGCTGGTTACAGAACTATTATCTCAGAAAGGTCGGACACTCTCTGCGTTGGTGGCCGAACGAATAGACAAATTTCCCGCTTCCGGGGAGATCAATAGCACAGTTGAAAATCCAGCACAGACCATTGAGACCATTCTGATCAGGTACGAACAAGATGCCGCTGAAATTGATCGTACCGATGGCATCTCCGTTGATATGGGAGAGTGGCGTTTCAACCTCAGAATGTCTAATACTGAGCCGGTCATTCGACTGAATGTGGAAAGCCGGGGAGATCAGGCGCTGATGGAAGAAAAAACAACAGAACTGGTGACCCTCATTCGATCTCATTAGTGTCTGAAAGTCCGGGTCCAGCTTGCTCTCTCATGCTGCCTAACAACATAATAGAGACAATTCACTACCAAACACCTCCGCCCTCAACTAGGATGTGTTCCATAGTGCTAAGGAAGAAAACCAATATGCTTTTTGTCGTGTCACCTGCCAAAACCCTGGACTATGACACCGCTCCGGTGACGAAAAAGTTCAGTCAGCCAGAGTTCCTGGACCAGTCTCAGGACCTGATTAATCAGTTGCGCAGGCTGAGTCCGTCAGATATCGGCAGCCTGATGAGCATCAGCGACAAACTGTCACAGCTGAATGCAGCCCGTTACGAAGCCTGGCAGCAACCTTTCACCCGGGATAATGCCAAACAAGCTGTCCTCGCCTTCAAAGGTGATGTTTACACGGGACTTGATGCTGAGACTATGAATGCCAAACAGTTTGATTATGCGCAAAAACACCTGCGCATTCTCTCTGGTCTCTATGGTCTGCTGAAACCTCTCGACCTGATGCAGGCATATCGTCTGGAAATGGGCACCCGATTTGCCAACCAGGCAGGAAAAGACCTTTATGC
>NZ_JAHHPQ010000480.1:0-6225 GCF_024606245.1 Endozoicomonas sp. SESOKO2 | reverse complement strand
CGAAGGCGTAGATATCGGTCAGTATATTTGCCTGTTTCGGCGTGTACTGGAAGGGACCACCCTCATTTTCGACGGCTTTCTCTGCGACTTTCAGGACTTCCTTTAATTGCTCTATGTCCGCTGTCCTGACTTCTATTTCTCTGTTCAGACGGTCCTGTTCCTGAGTCAGTTGCAGGATCTTACCGCCATTACCGTCAAACCCGCCCATTTCTACCTGTTTATGTCTCAAAGCCTCAACCCGGTCAGCGTAGCGGGCAGTGGGGTCTGGCTTAAGGCCCACGTCATCTTCGATGACTTTAAGAGTCGCTTCATGAGCCTTCAAAGCTTCCTGTGCTTTTGAAATGTGTGCTTTTTTCTTTTCCAGAACTAAGTCCGGTACTTCTCTATTGTGCTCAAGATTGTGCTCAAGATTGTGCTCAAGTTTGGTTTTAGTTTTCGGATCGCTGTCTTTGGAAGGGTCAATCGCCTGATTTTTAGTGTTAAGTGCCTCTTGTGCCTGTTTTTCTTCATCCTGTGCATTGGCTAATTCCATTTCTCTGGCCTCGTGCTCATGCAGGAACTTCGTGACCTGAGTGTACTTGTGTCTGGTTTCAGGCAGTTCCCCCAATGCTTTATTGACTTCATTTCGGTCATGAGAGGCTCTATAGTCTCTAATGGCATTCATGATATTACTTTCTTCTAACAGATTATCAGGGTCACTTTCAAAAGGGATTTTCAGAGCTTTGATGGTAGTGTGCAGTTGATGAAGGGCCTCAGTTCGTCTTTCTGCATAGTATTCGCTTTTCTGAATAAAACGTTCAATGTCGTTTAAATGATCTTCAGGGGTCTGATTATCAGTCTGAGTCAGGCCCAACCTGGTATGAATGTCTTTCAGTGCCCCATTGAGAGCTGCAATGTATTTATCTGTGTCAGGGGGGGCATCAGTAGAATCTGCGAATACCACCTGTTCACGATGAACAGCATCCAGTTTGTGATGAAGTTGCTCCAGCTCAATCTCAGCTTTTGCTATGTTTCCCCTGGCTCGGGCTACCTCACGATCAAGAACGTATTGTGGTTTAGGTCCCAGACGAGCCAATTGTCTGTCAAGCTCAGCATCAATGGCTGCAATACGCTCATTAACCGTAGGACGACCCGCTTCATAAAGTTCTTTATACAGCTGTTGGAATTTTTCTGTAATGAGATTGATCCGAACATCCTCGTCGGCATCATCTTCATAGTCCTGAATCCCGAGGTTATGGGCAATTTCGCTATATATGGCTCTTTCCATGCTTTCATTATCAAGGAGATCATTGATGACTTTGTCCAGTTCATCGTTTAATGTCCGAATTCTGTACCCCAGAGCGTGGATCTGTTCATTCAGGCTGGCATCTTTTTTTAATTCCACTTTTAGTTCGTCGGCCAGTTTAGCAACGAAATCCTTGCCTCTTTCTTTGGCAGCAACGTTTTCATCCACGTTGATGTCCAGTCTGTACTCTATTGCTTCAAGGAAATCTAACTGTTGCCATTTGGCTTGCAGATTCGTGTCTTCAACTAAATACGTAAGACGCGCACGAAGAGTATCGAGTTTGCTATCTCTATCTTCATCAAGCTTGATGCTTTCATCCCAGAGGACATTCTTTATATCATCCAGCTTTATTTCGGTGACATCATCGCCGTCAAGTCTACTGCGAGCCCTGTCAAGTCTTGTGGCTTTCTCATCATCCTCATTGACTTCGATCCCGAGTAGTGTTTCTACGGATCTCAGTACATCCAGCGCCTCTTCCTCTGCCCTCTGTGAGGCTTCTGTGATGGATGTCTGCATTCCCCTGGAAATGGCGTTACGACGCTTATAAACATCGTCCTCTTTATCGGGGTCATCCAGCTCCAGGATTTTTTCCACGTTACCCATTGTCTCAAGTACTTCAGACTTGACAATGTGGCGAGGTGTTTTGAGGCTTTCCAGTTCTTCTTCCAAATCTGCAAGCTTCTTCACCCTGACTTCCACTGCGTCTGTCAGTTTTCTATTTTCCTCTGCTCCGCTGGTACCATAAAACCCTGCCAAAGCAGCTCGTAAGAATGCGGCGTCGGCTTTGCTATAACCTCTTCTGGAGTATATTTCCTCTAAATGCATCAGCATATATTCTAAAGGAATCTCCACTTCTTCGCTCACAGCGTTCATTTTCTGTAAATGCCGGGCCTTGATGGCTTCGCCTTGAATATGCTGTGTATCAAGTCTTACAAGTTTTTCAAGTTGACGAGCATTCTCTCTGAGAAGTGCTACATTTTCGTCAAGTTGTCTATAATTCCGTGACTGAATTTCTCGAATAAGACCAACTTGATCAGCATCCTTTATGTGAAGTGTTTTAAGACTTTTGCGAAGTGTTTCAATATTTTTGCGAAGTGTTTCAATCTTTTTGCGATGTGTTTCAATCTCGCTAAGTTGATCATCGCTCACTTTTGTTAATTTTTGTATTTCAGCATTCATTGATTCAATCCAATTGAACAGAACTTCTTGCTGAGTGTCAGGATCTGTATTGTCTTCAAAATCTGGCAAGTTTAAATGCGAGCCTATGACTGCATTGTGAGCTCGGGTTGCTGCTGCTTTTTCTGTCTCTGTGCCGATGCTTTGTTGCTGAACAGGTGGTTGATCGGCCTGTTCTTCCAGTTGCTTGAAGTAGTTAACGTGCTTAAGGTGTTCCTGAATGGCCTTGATACGTGCATTCAGGTCAGCTTTGTCAACCGGGACCAGACCATAATGTCTTTCAATTAAAGCCAGACTCTCCGAAGGATTCTCTTCGGCCATCATTAATGTCTCATCCAGATTTAAACCGGACCTGGGGTTGCTGTAACTCAGATCGTTTTTATCGTCCGGAGTAATACTGAACTGGCCTTCAATCGCCGCCAGTTTTGCTTTTACAACTTCTTCATCAGACTGTCCTGTTGCGGTATAGGTTGCGACAACCTTTGTGCGCATGTCATTAATTGTCTCCAGGAGACGTCTGGATTGCTCTTCTTGTGGCTGGGCATCATCCCAGTCATCAATGCCAAGCGCTATTGCCAGCTCAGAGTTGTAGGTATTTATGATTTCTATTCTGGCATCACGGAGTTGTTGTTTCAGCTTTGGAATTTGTTTGATTTTCTTCTGAAGTTTCCGTTCCTGGTTTTCAAGCTCTTCTATATCGTAACGAAGATGTCCCAGCTCAAATTCAGCTTGCTCATAGTGTCGTTGTGTTTGCTGTTTTTCCTTGTCAATTGCGTCGACTCTTTCCATTGCTTGCTGCAATTGATTTTCAAGCTGTAAGAGTTTGGCTTCTTTTATCTGTAGGTCTTCGAGCGTGTTATCCACCTCAATCAATTGTCTGGCCAGGTCGCGCAGGACTTTGTCAGCAAAATGTTCGTCGTTGTAACAAAAATCGCCCGGTAGTTTGGAGATATGGGGTGCAGTATTCAGCATATTCTGAACAAAATGCCGGGTATTCAGAAGATCTCTCAGTACGGGTCTGAAGTTGAAGTGTTTTGCAAGTTGAATATGCAACCAGGTTGGCGTGGTGACTGACGAAGCGATTTTGATGTGTTCCGGTGTGAACTCAAATTCATCTGCCTCATCTGGAGTAGCGCTGGCTAACGCCTGATGAAGAGACTCGTAGTATGCAAGCGAAAGTATCGCCAGTTTATCTTCCTCTTCAAGGGAAAGTGTCTCCGGTTTATTTTTCCCTGCAAGCGTTTCCTGATCTCTGTTAACTGCAGCGTCGTGTCGTGTAACAAAATCCTCCAGCACTGCCATCTGCCTGCTTCGAATGACGTGCTGGTAGCTTTTGACCTTGTATTTTTTAACCTGTCTTGTTAACGAAGAAGCGAGTTCGGTACCCAGAGGTTTATTGAGGTTTTCTACAAAAGCGATATCATGCGGATTCAGTTTCTGACCATGGAAAACAATCACCTCTCCCGAAACTTCTGATACTTCCAGCTTTGGATAGCCCGCAGGCAGAGGATAAAATTGTGTGTCATCCTCCCTGTGTACAATGTATCCGACGGGTTTGCTGTGTGCTAACAGTTCATTCAGGGCCTGCTGTTGTAAATCCTCTCCCAGGACATGAACCTGGATATAGGCAGAGGCGGCGGCTGCCAGGAGAGCTTCATCGTTGACAAAAAGCGATTGACCCAGTCGCTTCAGTTCAGGAGGCTGATCGCCCGAAGCGATGAGACGCATGAAGGTACGCCCATTCACTTCAACTTTTTCTACTTCAATGGTGGCAAGGGGAACATAGTGATCACTGGTACCGAGGTTTTCTGCTCTGTCATCGGCAGCTTGCAGCAATGCGTACAGTTGTCCGGGGCCAGCGATTTTCGTAAACGGTTCCAGTGATTGAGCGCCTTTTAGTTGATCACGAACAGCCTTCACTGAATCCTGATCGGTCATGCCACCTCTGACTTCAATAACCAGTTTCTCTTCTCCAAGGTTATGGGTGAACTTGAAGACTACTTCACCACGCACCTTCAGGAATTTGGTGTATTTCTGAGCAGCGTCATTCTCGTCTGTTTCAAACAGGTCAATGCTGGATACGCAACTATGAGTGACAGAAAGAACGTTCGTAAAGCCCATATCAGGACCGGCACAGACCGCTCTGGCTTGAGGCTGATCAGGGTAGGTAGTGGTAAAGGATTTGGGTATTGGCTGCTGGTCATCACCTAATGTTGGCTTAACAATGATCTCACTGTGGGTAAACTCCAAATGTTCATTGCCCACAAAATCGACAGACTTTGTCTGCAGCTTGCGGTCGGCCAGTGCCTGTGTGCCAATGATGGAGGTGCTGATTGCAGCCGCTACTGCAAGGTTTAATGCATTAGGGCGAGCGTTCGTCATTCTATTGCCTCAGAAAAACAAAACCAGTATGTATTCCTCTATAGTGATTTCGTTCGTTTGGATTGTGATGGACAGGCCATCCGCTGATTTCTGATATCAAAGTTCGTCGCTGGTCTCTTTATCCTCTTTCCCGGAAAGCATTTTTCTATCATGATCAGGAAGTTTCTTATTACTGCTTTTTTGCCATTCAAAGAGGGCTCCCAGAGTGTAGGAGTAAGGAATGCTTTCTGCATGGGAGAATGACCATTCAGGCACATTTTCCCTGAAGTATTTTTCCCAGCCATGCTCATACATTTTCATGGTCCGATCACGTCTTTCACGGAACTGAAGATAATGCTCGCCCTGCGTCCAGCCATGCATCATGTTGTTGGCTTTAACACGGTTGGCATAGGCTTCATCGGTTTCACTGAATCGTTGAGGCGTGGTAATGGCAGTACGTTTCACATAGTCAGATTCCGTTTCGCCTGCTTCTCTCCAGCGATTGATCCTGTCAAGACTCCGGCCCAGAGGTCCACCCAGCCATTGAGTGAGCATCTTGTTGTCATTCATGAAGAAGTCGAAAGTGAGGCTTGTTGTCAGAGCCAGTCCGAAGGTTTGAGTATAGGTAAACCCGGATATAAGACCGTGGGCGTATGCTCCGGCAGTGGCTATCGGACCCAGCACAAGACCGGCTGTGGCAGATGCCATGGTTTTCACTTTTGCCGGTGTGATCCTGTGTAGCAGCGGTACCTTAACCCCTTGTCCGGAACCCATGGATTTCACCATTTCGGGAACCAGGCGGAAAAGGCTGCGATACCTGTGGGGGTTGGCGTTATATTGTCTGGTAAACAGCATAGAGCCGGTTTTTAGCAGAATGATTGAGGAAGCGGTCCTGCCCAATGGCATTGCCAGTCCACCCAATTCAGAGACTTGTTCAATGCCGCTGTGGTAGGCGTATTGCCTGTTTCGGTTAAAATCGACGCCATAGTGTTCCATCCAGTGCCGGAAAGGTGTCAGTATCCGGTGCAGGTAATCGCCCCTGTTGGTCAGATCCAGAAGGTAGAGGAACGACATGTTTGACAGGGATAGTAAGGTAGCCTCGAGAGTGTTATGGGCCGAAAGTAGAGGTTTGTAGCTGGAGAAATACCAGGTGACCGTCTGTGCCAGGAAGGCTGAAGGTTTGACCCAGTAATCATTGAGCTGCTGCTCAACCGCTACGGCATGAGCCTGCATCAATGTACTATTTATAATTTTGATCAGGTCTGATTCAGACATGCCAGCGGCATTGGCATAAGGTGTCAGGGTATCCTGAAAATTGGCCAGGAATGCCAGAGTCCTGCGACCGTTTTCAAAGGCAATATCGTCAAGAACGTAGTTGGCGATGACCGCAGCTGCGTATTCTT
>NZ_JAHHPQ010000479.1:0-1810 GCF_024606245.1 Endozoicomonas sp. SESOKO2 | reverse complement strand
TGATGACGCAAACAGTGTTTGGCTATTGTTAATTGACTCTTTTCTGAGCATTCTTCCCAGAATTGATGAATATAACCCCGGTACTCTTTAAGGCAAACCAAACAAAGAAAAGCTTTGTAACGTCGCATTGCAACCAGGGGCAGGCCCTCTGTTTTCAGAGATGAGATTGAGTTGTTTTGTGCACTGTCTCTACTGGCCTCAGGAATCTCCTTCCAGCAATCTTCATGCTCATCCGTGCTGTTGGCATTGACTCCAAAGTCTATGTATTGATCATTAGATTCAGGGGACAGAACAAGATTAATAACATTTAGCATCAACGCCAAAACCGCTTCACGGGAATAATCATTATCTGCGACGCTACGGAGGTTAAATAATTCTTCAAATGGCTCACCTTGCAGCCCCTCATAATTTCCTTTTTTCAGAAAGATGGCTCTGAAATCAAAATAAACATCTTTGAGATCTTTGATTTTGCAATCATAGAATTCCCGATTATTCTCAACAAAATTTATTGCATTAGTAATATTCTGAAAGTCAATCTCAAACAGTCCATTAATAATTCCAATAAGTTGCTGTGGATAAAAACTCTTGATTTCATCAATATGTCGGGACAGAATTTCCCGACTTAAATCATCCAGCGGTGCTGAGCCGAAGCGTAGACAAGAATTTTTCCCCATCACCTGCAGCCATTGTTCCAGATTGAACTCATTGTTCTCATTAACACACGATTCATATAGAATTCGGGAAAGCTGGCATGTACTTTCAAGTACCAGACCATTCTTACTACCCGGAATGAAAAAACGAGCATTGTCTAATACCGATGTTGAAAGCCGCTCACCTTCAAAAGAACATTTGATGAAAAGGCCATCTTCAACAATGGCACTGTTAAACAGTTCTGTATTGAGTTTACACTCCTCAAATGAAACGGATTGCAACACTGTCCCCTTCATTGAACAGCCGCTGAAATCAATCCCGGTTAACTTATGTGGCCATCCTTTCAGCTTAAAACCATCCAGGGAATCCAGCTTGCCCTCCAGCAGTTGTGGGTTTTGCTCAAACAACAACTGTATGCGCTCTTCACCACAAATCTTGACGAGACTCTGGATGCCTTTGTGAAACGGGCTGTCTTTACAGGTTAACTCATGGTAAAGAACTGACCAGGATTGTGGAAAAAGCTGTTCCAGCGGGCGCCCGTCGGGCCAGTGGCTAAAACGTTTCCTTAGCATACGCAACAATCGCCCGTGGCTTTCGGGAGAACTCATCTCAAGCATGTTCAACTCATCAGACAAAGACACAGGATTGGAAAAACGGGTCTCTTGTGACTGACAATGCCGAACCACACTTTGATAGTCGTCGGCTGAATGCGTAATGGTTTTCTCATTACGGGCAAAGGCATCCAAACCAAGGAATCCCGACCTGATTTGGCTTTGATCTCTGTAAATTTGTGCATCCAAACGGCCGAGTGTTGCAGAATTCAAGCGCATACACATGACCCCACCACGACTTTGCCTGGATTTATCCGCCAGTTCCTCCTCCATAACTCGGGAAAATGCATATTCGGTGTCGCATTTCATCCTGCGTGTCGAAATATTCCGATTCGGTTCCATCCCGATTTGAGTACGTCGTTCAAAGGAGCTCAGGGCACTTTCATTTTCCAGAATATCGGTCACAATCTGTTCATTGTTCCGTCGCCGCGATGCAGAATAGTTTATATCGTGCCCGGGGCAGAACTTTCTGGCGGGGCTTGCCGAAATGCCATGGGGCAAACCCGAGCGGTAATGCACCAGACGTCCTGCGCGAATACGACAATGGA
>NZ_JAHHPQ010000478.1:0-5485 GCF_024606245.1 Endozoicomonas sp. SESOKO2 | reverse complement strand
TGTCAGTGGATGAAGGCTATTGCGTCAGAAAGCTGTGCATTCACCCGGGGGCATCATTATCCGAGCACAGTCATAAGCTGAGATCTGAGAGCTGGGTTGTGCTCAAGGGAGAGGCCCGGGTTCGTTTGGATGGTCAGGTCCATGATCTTGGGCCCGGGGAGTCGATCAATATCAAAAGCCAGCTAAAGCACAGACTGGAAAATATCGGTAAGGATGCGCTGGAAGTGATCGAAACCCAGACCGGACTGACCATCTCGGAAGAGGATATTGAACGGGTTCAGCCAGAATAAGCATTTTTATAAGTACCCTGTTCCTTGGTTTTACAAAGGTAGAGCTGTAGTGGATTTAACCGAGGCCAGGGCCAGAGCTGTCTTGACATGACTGACACCGGGCAGGCTCAGAAGTTCTTTCATGATAAATTCATTCAGGGCCTGGCTGTTTGGCGCCATCACCTTTAACAGGTAGTCGCCATCGCCGGTTATCGAGTGGCACTCAAGTATCTGATCCATATGAAGAATGGACGTCTGGAAACTTTCGGCAGAATGTTTGTCATGGATTTCCAGTGTCACGGTGACGAAAGCGGAGACATCCAGACCCAAAGCTTCAGGGTTTAACTGCGCTACCTGCTTTATGATGTAGCCCAGTTTTTTCAGGCGGCTAATGCGTCTTGAACATTGGGAGCTGGACAGATTCACCCTTTGAGCCAGGTCTGCCAGAGAGACTCCATCTTCCTTCTGCAGACTATCCAGAAGGCTTACGTCGTACTTATCCAAAGATTCAGTCATCATGAACAAGGCCCTGATATGCAATCAAATTGCATGATGTTGTTTTATTGCTCTTATGTCGCAACCATTTTGCGTGACCATCCTTTTATACTCTATCTATTATGAAAATGCAGCTCTACCAAGCCTTGTAGTCATTTTCATAGATCGGGGCCTGATGACCTGAGATGAACCTGATAAACCTCTTATGTGCCAAGGCTGGCCGATAGTAAGAATAGCGGACTTTAAAAGAACAGTTAGCCCGAATTCATCCAAAAAATGAGGGTAATTTATGAAAGGTATTGGCCATTCTGCAAAAGTATCTGATATCAATCCCATGGGAACAGACGGCTTTGAGTTTGTAGAGTTTGCCTCTGCAGAACCTGCTGTGCTCCATGAGTTCTTCTCCAGTTTGGGTTTTCAGGCAATGGCTCATCATAAAACAAGGGATGTGACTCTTTACAAACAAGGCGATATCCATTTTCTGGTGAATGGTGATGCCAGCAGTTTTGGTCGTGGTTTCTATGAAAAGCATGGCCCCTGTGCCTGTTCTTTTGGTATCCGTGTGGCGGATGCTGAATATGCGCTGGAACGAGCATTAGGTCTGGGTGCCGAGCAGGGCCAATCTGAATATTTTGTCGAAGGTCGTGAAGTCCCCTGCATTGTTGGTGTTGGCGGCGCACTGGTCTATCTGGTTGATCGTTATGGATCGGCGGGTACCCTGTATGACAGCGATTTTGAATTTGTTCATGATCCGACAAAAGCGCCTGAAGTCGGACTGGAAATACTGGATCATCTGACTCACAACGTGGCCCGTGGCAACATGGATAAGTGGGCTGGCTTTTATGAAACGCTTTTTAATTTCCGTGAGATTCGCTACTTTGACATTGAAGGCAAACTGACGGGGCTGAAGTCCCGGGCCATGACCAGCCCCTGTGGCAAGGTCAGAATTCCCATCAATGAATCTTCTGATGACAAAAGCCAGATTGAGGAATATCTGGAGCAATATAAGGGGGAGGGCATTCAGCATATCGCACTGACAGCCGGAAATATTTATGAAGCGGTAGACAAAATGAGAGGTTTGGGGGTTAAATTCTTAACACCTCCACCTGACACCTACTACGAAATGCTGGGTGAGCGTCTGCCTTGGCACGGGGAAGTGGTTGAAGACTTGAGAACCAGGGCCATTCTGATGGATGGCGCTCCCACTTCAGACGGAGGTTTGCTGCTGCAAATTTTTACCGAAACTGTCATCGGACCAATCTTCTTTGAGATCATCCAGCGTAAGGGCGACGAAGGCTTCGGAGAGGGTAACTTTAAAGCTTTGTTTGAAAGTATGGAGCGGGATCAGATTCGTCGAGGTGTGTTACAGGAAAAATGATTTTCCTGGTGTCTCTCCAGCCGGGCTGTCTATTTTCGGACAGCCAGGAGCTTGAAATGCAGACTACTAAAAGCTGTGAAAGTGACTAAGGAGCCAGCATCTTCACGGTAAAAGGAGTTTCATATTGAATAAGCCTAATCACTATGTGGCCCGAAAGCCTGACGAGCAAGGTTTTATTGAGTATCCGGCGGGCGAGCATGAAACCTGGCGCATACTCTATGAACGTCAGATAGGGGCGGTCGAAATCAGAGCCTGCCCTGAGTTTATCAGGGGGCTGGAAATTCTCGGCCTTTCTGCTGATGAAATCCCTCAGTTGAATGACATCACTGAAAAACTACGTGAATCCACAGGGTGGTCTGCGGCCAGAGTGCCTGCACTGATCTCTTTTGATCGTTTTTTTGAATTACTCGCCAACCGCCAGTTTCCGGTAGCCACTTTTATTCGCTCACGTGAAGAGCTGGATTATCTTGAGGAGCCGGATATCTTCCATGAAGTTTTCGGACACTGCCCTCTGTTGACGAATCCTGATTTTGCTCAATTCACTGAGACCTATGGTCAATTGGGACTGAAGGCCAGCAAAGAAGAAAGAGTTTATCTTGCGAGGCTGTATTGGATGACTGTAGAGTTTGGTCTGGTGATGACAAATAAAGGGCTGCGAATTTACGGAGGAGGTATTCTATCCAGCTTCAGGGAAACGATGTATGCCATGCAAAGCAGTGACCCAGAGCGTCTATCCTTTGATCTGATGACAGCTCTGAGAACCCCCTATCGGATTGATATTCTTCAGCCGGTTTACTTTATTATCCAGTCACTTTCAGAGTTACACAGCCTGACAGAAATAGATTTGATGGCAAAAGTACATGAAGCTATGAAACTGGGGTTATTAGAGTCAAAGTTCGCACCCAAAAGCGCCTGAACATACCCCGACTTGCACAGGGGAGCAGTTGCTTTACCATTAAGATCCTGATAATTTTTCGGCATTCCTGCGGGGCTGCTTTCAGATAGATTCTGTCATTAACCACTGGTCTGAACCGCTTGCAAGAATGAATACAACCGCTGGAAACCATTATGATGAGTCCGACAGGCTCCTTGCCATGATCTATGGCGAAAACAATAATAAACTGTCGCGCAGAAGATCGAGAGGCTAACAAGAGAGAGCTATGGAGCCTATAGACATAGAAATCAGTATCGGGCGGATGAACTTCTCCGGTCAGGAGTGGGGCGACCCGGACGGAAAGCCTTTGATTGCTCTGCATGGCTGGCTGGATAACGCCGCCAGTTTTGCTCCTCTGGCGCCCTTTCTTAAAAATGTGCGTCTGCTTGCCATTGATCAGGCCGGTCATGGACGTTCTTCTCATAGACCGGATGAAGTCGACTATTCCATCTGGCACTACGTCGAAGATCTGGTGGGAATCGTTGATAGCCTTGAATTGGACTCATTCAGTTTAATCGGGCATTCAATGGGAGCCATTGTTTCGGTGATGGCTTCAGCCATTTTGGGTGATCGGGTTAAGAAAGCGATTTTGCTCGATGGACTTTTTCCCATGCCCAGAAAACCGGAAGATACTCCCAATGCACTGGCGGCGTACATTCAGGAAAGAAAATCCTTTCGAAAAGGTAAGCCGGTGAATCGTTATCGCTCTTTGGAGCATGCTATTCGAGTACGTTGTCTGGGACAATTTCCAGTAACGCGCGATTCTTCGGCTTTGCTGGTGGAGCGAGCGTTATTTCAGGACGGTGATGCCTGGACCTGGCGAACGGATCCACGTCTGAAATTGCCTTCACCCACACGTTTTACAGAAGAACAGGCACTGGCCTTTGCAGAGCAGATGAGCTGTGATGCACACATGCTCTACGCAAAGGAAGGTTACGTTGACGCTCTGATTGAACCATACCGTGAACGTCTGAAAAATATCCAGTTTTATCCGATGTCAGGCTCCCATCACTTCCATATGGATGGGGAGACCGGTTCTGTGGCCACCTTAGTGAATACTGTGATGAGTTATTGATTGTGTTCGGCTGGTCAGGTGTTTGATCAGTTGATTTTCTCTCATGAAAAAGCTGTATTTCATTGATCGGGAGTGAAATGGAATCTATGACTATTTTTTATTCTTTGCTGTGGCAAACATCTTCTTTAATGTTGGCCGGACTCTTCATTTTACCTGTCATGGTCTCTGCTGATGAAATAGCCCCGTTTCCTAATGCCACTCTCAATCTTGAATTCAAACAACAAGTGACCAGCTACCCCGTCATCAGCAGTGCCATGAAGAAAGTGAATGGGGTCGTGACGGCTGACTCAGATCAATGGCTGGATGGCTCTCTGGATCGAAAGCTATATCTTCTGCCCAGTGGCAGAAGCAGCGACGAAGCCTATCGATTTTTTACAGAGCAGTTTGAAAAACTGGGGGTCGCACCTGTTTTCAGCTGCGAGCGTTTCAGCTGTGGAGCCAGCAACTTCTGGGCTAATAATGTCTTCGATATAGCCCGTTTGTACGGCCTTGATAAGACTCAGGCCTATTTTCTGGGTGAAAAGAAGATCAATGGCAAGACTGTTTATTACCTGGTCTATACCGTTCGAAGAGGTGACAAAAGAGAGTATGCTCTGGTCGATATCTTCACAGCCGGTAAGACAAAAGTAGTGAGGAGTAATCAGGTTGTCTTGACCTCCTTACCCACCAGTTCATTTACTTTAGCCCGCTCAGAGGCCTACAAGTTTCTGCTAAAAGCTTTTGAAAACCAGACCAAGCCCCTATTGATCACGGTCGAGTCAGCATCAGCTGAGAGAGTCTCTGAAGTGGACAGTCTCAGCAGGCAGTTGCAACAATTCAAAAGCCTCCTCCAATCCAGACTGAGGGAAGATGCTATTGGCTCCAGTCGTTTCCGGATTCAATGGTTTGTTGGAGATCAGGAAGAAGGGCTCATGTATTGGCAGTTGCTCCAGTAGATTGATATTTCTCAGGACCTGCATAACCTGAAGTGTGTATATAGGTGCGTTAATTGAGACAGCTGGCACTGAAACACGGGCAGTTGGCAATCCGTTCTTTCTACATAGCAATTACTCGGACGACCAGATTATTTTCATTCTCAGGCAAGTCTAAATAGGGACGTCTGTTCCTGAATTATGCCGCGAACGCGGGTTGAAGACAGCGACCTTCTACAAATGGTGTTCCAAGGATGGTGGTGCTTGAAAAAGATGTACGCAGAGGTGTATTTCAATGCGAAAATCATCCAAGATACCAAGTCAATATATTTTATACTGAACGGGAAATCTATTCCTTGAGTGAGCAGTATTTATGATTATTTCTGGTAAGAAAAATTGTGTATTCATACATAATCCTAAAGT